>JAADHY010000309.1 GCA_013151585.1 Planctomycetota bacterium | reverse complement strand
CGTTCACGTAGCGCATGCTGTTGTAAACGCTGTAGAAACGCATAATCTCCTCGACCGCCTCGTCCACGTCGGCTGTGACCTTGAACAAGGACATGTCTTCCGGAGAGATCATCCCCGTCCTCAGCAAGTGTTCCCGGACGAATTGCAACCAGGCTTTCCAATAGGTGCCGCCGGGGGCATCGATGCAAACGATCGGCATCAGGTCTCTCTTGCCGGTTTGCACGAGCGTCAGCGTTTCGAAACACTCGTCTAAGGTTCCGAACCCTCCCGGAAATAGCGCGATCGCGTGCACTTCTTTGACGAAGATCAGTTTGCGCGTGAAGAAATATCGGAAATTCACCAATTTTTTATCGTTGGCGATGATCGAGTTGGCTTCCTGCTCGAAAGGCAACCGAATATTGACTCCCATTGACATGCGCCGCCCCGCCCCGACGTGCGCCGCCTCCATCACCCCGCCGCCCGCTCCGGTCAGCACCATCCAGCCGGCTTCGGCCATCCGACGACCGAATTGGATCGCCTGCTGGTAAATCGGGCTGGTTTCGGTCAGACGGGCCGATCCGAAGACGGTCACCTTACGTTGCCGTCGGTAAGGTCGGAACACTTTGAACGCGTAGCGCAGCTCTTCGAGCGCGCGGCTGAGTATCTTCAGGTCGCCGCGTGTCGCTTGATCCCGCTCCAACTTGTCGGCCGTCCGTTTGATCCGTTCGATCAGCGTCGGATGCCGAACCAGAATCGACCCATGTTCGGTCGGCATCACGTCCGATTCCGAAACATCCGGCCGAGCTCGCTTCGTTCGTTTGTTAACCATCGTTCTTGCATGTCCCACATTGGTGCCGACGTCGAGAACAGCAACACGCGTCGATCGAGCAGCTCTCCGTGCGCCCAGGCGGAGAGGTCGCAACTTGAGCGTTGCTGTTGCTTTTCACGACGGGACGCGTGGGGCGCAGGTCGTTTTTCCGATTTTTGGGCCTGTCGGGCAGGTGTCCCGGCTTGCTCGGCTCCAGGAAACGACATGGAAGTGATGGGCCGGCATTCCTCTGAACCGTCGCGGTGGGCCGGAGCTGGAGGGATCGCGGTCCGACTCCGTTACATTTCCAGCGCGCGCAGTGCGTCTTCACAGGTGTCGTAGATGGCCCAAAGAGTGTCCAGAGCCGTGATGCGCAACAACTCGGCCGCCATCGCGCTCGGCCCACACAGCACCAGCTCCCCGCCGCGGCTCTTGACGTGCTTATGGCACCGGAGCAGCAGCGCCAGGAAGACGGAGCCGAAGTACTGAACTTCGCTCAGATCAAAAACGACCATCGGAGTTTCGCGTTCATCGATCGGCCTCAACACCACCTGCGCGGCCTGCTCAATCAAGTCCCAGCTCATCGACTCCACGTCGGCCGCTGCTTTGATTACGACCGTGTCGCCGTGCCATTCCAGTTGAAAACTGCCGCCCTTATCGTTCATGGGTCGAACCTTCCGTGTTGCGTATTGTCGGTTGCTTGGACGCGAGGCGACCTTGCCACCACGCGACCCACGCGTAGATTCTATCGTCATCTGTCGTTGCTGTCGCGAGTTCCGGCGGAAGTTCCTCGGCCGGAGTCAATTCCTCCAGGCTCCGCAGGATCGCTCGTTTCACCGCCGGGTGCTTTTCCGTCCAAGCCAATCGAACCAAATGCTCAATGAACCGGGCCCGTCCGGTGCGCCCGATTTCTCGGATGACTTGGACGCGCACCTGAGGGTCGGCATGATAGCTGAGTCGGGTGAGTTCTTGTATGCCTTGATCATCGCCGAGTTGGCTCATACTGACAGCCGCGGCCAGACGGATGCGGGCGTCCTGGTGGTTCAGCAACGACCGAAGCCCGCCCGAGCCGGCCGTCGACTCTCGGCTGTGGTCGCCCACGCCGTCCAAGACGATCGGGTTCCGGCACAGTCCGGCGGCCTTCGCGGCCTGTAACTGCACTTCGCGGTTCGCGTCGTGCAAGAGCGGCAGCAGCCAACGGGCGTGCTGCGGATGTCCGTGCCGAGCGATGTAACGGCAGCCCAGCAAACGGATATCTGGCCACGTGTGGTTGATGGCTTGCAAGGCGACCTGTGCGGCTTCGTTGTTGTCGTCCGGCAGAATGGCTTGCATGGCGAACCGCCAGACCAGCCCGTCCTGCTCCTGAGCCAACAACTCCCGCAGGCGACGCACCATCAACGGCGTCAATGACCGAGTCTGCCCGAGCGAGGCCAGCTTTTGAGCGGCTCGGCGTCGCACCTCCACTTCAGGCGAACTCAGGTCCCGCAGAGCGGCGTAGGCGGGGTCCAATCGCGGCAGGACTTCGGTGTAAAGTATTTCGGAGCCGGCGTCGTGGCGTTCGGACGCGTACCGCTCGACGATCGCCACCTCTTCCGGAGCGATTTGCCTCAACCTTTGCCACGCCTTTTCGGATGGCTCGGAGCCCCAAGCGTGTTGGCACACAGTTGCGAGCCAACTCTTAATCTCCGCTTTCCGCTGATCGGTTATGGTGGGCGTCGAGCGGAGCTCTTCGGCTTGTAATGCCTTCAGCAGACCGCTGGTCCAGCCGTACTGCTGAACCAATCGGTTGATCTGACGCACACGTTCCTCACGAGGAGCCTCGACAGCGATGGCGATGGCTGTGCCAAGACGCCGGCTGATTTGCTCGCGGCACCGCTGTCGGTTGGCCAGCGTGCTATCGCGTAGGCCTCGCAACAGCACCGGAATCGCAAAATCATCCGGCCAGTCCGTGACCGCGTCGATCGCCCTTTTTTGGACTTCGGCACTGCGATCCGCGACCAGGCGCTGGAGCAAGACGGTTGCCCGCGCTTGCGGGAATCGAGCCAGCTCGCGCGCGACCGCCGCCCGCACGGAAAAAGCTTCGTCATCGAGGAACCGAGTCAGCTCTTGCGGGCCCCATTCCGCCAGTCCTTTTGCCGCAAGCTGTCGAATCCGGGCCTCCGGCCGCTCCGCCTGCCGACGCAAAGTCACCAGCGCCGTGGCCGTTCCGAGCCGTCCCAAACTTTCGTGCGCCGCCTCGCGTACGACGAGATCGGCGTCGTGGAGCTGGCGGCAAAGCCGTTCGTGAGCGTCCGGCGGCCGAGCAGCCGCCAGCCATTGCCCGAAAAGAATCCGCACGCGGGCGTCCGGATCGTCCTGCCCGTTCCAAATCGATACCGGCCAGTCCCACTCGTCATACGCCGCGAAAGGATTGGCGGCACGGTGAACCATTCCGCCCGGCCGCGAGCCGCTATCTGGGCCGCTGCTTTTCCCGTTGTCCTCCATCTCGGCCCCCGTGCGGTCCCGGCCCAACGGGTCCGGGAAGCGCCCCTTGTAAAGAGCGAACAGCAGGCAGGCTTCCATGGCCGCGCGGCGAATGCGGACCGGTGCCCGCTGACCGTCCGGAGCTCTCTCCAGGGCGTTCGCGAGACGAGGAATCTGATCCGGCGGGATATAGCGACTGCATCCGCGGAAAAGCTCCGCCCGCACAGCATTCGGCAAGTCCTTCCGGAGCAGCAATCGGCCTGCCGGAGCCAACGCGCGCTGGCGTTCCGCCAGCCGACCCAAAGCCGCGTGCCGCACCAGAAGATAGCACCAGGCCTCGGCGGCCGCCGCTCGCAACGAAGGCGACGGCGACGCGGACTCCCCGGAGGAATCCGGCGAGGAACTCGCGTCCCGCGACGTGGACCGACCGGACTGATCTTTTCGCACCTCGGAAATGGCGCCGGACACCAACCGCTCAAGCGTACCGAGCAGCTCGGGAGCGGAAGCCACGTCGCGCTGAGCTAAAAGAATGGTCGCGTTCCATCCCACGAAGCCCTCCTGCTTCGCCAATTCTCGCAGGGCCTTCAGAAACTCGCCGGAGGAATCACCGTCGGTTGAGCCTTCTGCGAGAGCGCGAATCGGATCGAGGGGCCAGAAGCCATCCCACACTTGAGGCTCCGTGGATTGGCCAACACGCTCTCCGTCGGGCGGGGCCGCCTCCGATCCGGCGGCTGCCGGCGGTGCGTCCGAGTTTCGCTGTCTGGTGGCCAGCTCCGCCGCTTTGACTTCGACGCGGTTCGGTTGCCGCGGTGATCCTGGCTGAGGCGTGACCGCTGACGCGGGTTCTGTTGCGGCTTGCTCCGAACGACTGCCGGCCACGGCACTCTTTTGTCTGTTCTGCCCGTTTGGCTCGGCCGCAAAGTGCGACTCCGCGGACTTCGAAACCTCGGCGGAAGGCCTGCGATCGACCGGATTCGCGCCGGAATCCGTCGACTGGCTCCGAATTGTGATCTCCGAGCGGTTTGCCTCGGTCCCGTAGACCCAGCGGTAGTACGGCCGACCCGGCCGGTACCGCTTCACCTCCTGCCAAGCCGACCACCGAGCGTTCTCATGCCACCGGTCCTGCTGCAGATATTCTGCCAAAACTCGTCGCAGCTCGCTTGGCGGTCGAACCGACGTGGCGTCGAAAGACGGTTCCATCAAGCGGCACCCCACACCGCTTAACAGCGCTACCGCCGCCAACGCGACCAGCTTTCGACACAGGCGAGCGGGTTCCATCGTGCCAAGCCTGAATGAAAAGGGAGGTTTAATAACTTCGCTGATAGCGACTCGAAAAAGGGCACCCGCCGAGAGCCATCGCGACTGAGGGCTCGGCGGAGGCCATGCCTTACGCTCGGTTCAGGAACTTCCGTTTGGGCCGACGCGAGCCTACGGGACCGTTTTGTGGTCACGCCCCAAGGCCGTGTCGGAGGATCGCTGCGGGACTCGGTCCACCGATGTCGTGTCGTCGGTCAAGCTCGGCGACAGCGTCAACGCCCCCTGGATTCTGTTTGAAAGGAGTGCAAACGAACGGACGTTGGGCTCCGCTGCGACCGACGCAAGACAGCCGGCGGGTGAAATAGTGGGCAATCACAGACTGAGGGAATAGACAGGAATTGGGCGTACGGGCACTATCTTCCCGCATGCGGACAAGGGGAAGATAGCACTTTCCGAGAAGAGCGAAAAGTGCTTTTTTCGCCGCATCTCCACCGGCCCGCTGCCATCCGACGCCGGGCCGGGTGAAGACATCCGTCGCTGGAGGCGAAATCAGGGCGTTCTTCTTGCCGCAGACCTCCTCGTCGATCCGGCCGCCCAGCCGCAGCAGACGCAAGATCGAACAGCCGCTGCGCTGCGTCAACCAAGCCTTCGGTTTCCTTCGGAGGCTCGCCGCCTGGTCCAGTAGCCTAATCCTGTGACTGCGGCTTCGGGTTTTCGTGACCGGTCGGGCCGCTGATCCGACGATACGTGTACGTCGCCACTCCGGGCGATAACGCAATTTGGACTCGCAATCCCTTTTCCATCAGTTCCCGTCCGGAGCGTTCGAATGACTCGCCGGAATCGAGCCGCTCGAAACGGTACTGAACTTCGGCCACCAACCCCCGCAGCTTCAGCCGAGCGACTTCGTAAGGACTGTCAGCTCGCCGGAACACCTGCACCATTCCGTCCTCGCGGTCCGGACGATGGAATTGCCAGCCCATCCAGACGTCATTCTGGCGACTGTACGACGTCAAGGGGTAGTAGTCGCCGAAGTAAAGCGGGCTGATCTGACGCCATTGAGCCAGCAAGCGGCGCAAGGCGTCGTAGTCGAGGTCTTTCACTCGGACGTCGATTCCGGAAACCAAGCTGGGAGCCGCATTGCTCCAAAAGGCGTACGGTTCCACCGGAGTCCATCCGCCACCGTAGTAACTCGCGTCTGCGCAGGCCACTGTCCCGGTGCCGTGGTACGGGATCCACAACGAAATGCCATAAGTCATGCACTGATGCCCGACCGGTTCGAACGCGTAGTCGCTCCGCCAAAGTGGCACTGCGCGGCGTAGCGTTTCCAAATCGTTCCGTCGGCCGCCCGAGGCGCAGCAGTCCATCAGCATGTCGGGATGTCGCTTCCTGAGCTCGTCCAGGTAGGCCAAATACCCTTCGACGTGGCGGATTTCCGTGATCCCCTGGCGGTCCGGAATATCATTGCGCTGCCAATAGGAGAGCGGTTCGATGTTGAAGTCCTGGCGGTACAGGTCGATTCCTTGTTCACGGATCAGGCGATCGATGTGCTCGGGCAGCCATTTCCGAACGACTGGCAAACCCAGATTCAGCAGTCCGCCCGCCTTGCCGCCCAGGACCCAATCGGGATGGTTCTCCGCCAACCACGTTCCCGCGGCTACCCGTTCCGGCTCGAACCAAACCAGAATCTTCACGTTTCGAGCGTGGGCGTGGTCGCTGATCGGTTTAAAGCCTCGGGGAAAACGTTTCGGGTCGATCTGCCATGTGCCGACCTGCGGCCACCCTTTCTGCTGGATGTACCAACCCGCGTCCATCCACCAGTAGTCGATCTTCAAACCTTCTTCCAAATAGCGATCGATATGCATGATCTGATTGGCTTCATTGGCACCGATCATCTCCTGGTAAGCGCGGCTGCTGGAGGCGAGAAACATTGGCCGAGGCAGACGTCCTCCGGGACGAGGAACGTTATGCGCCAGCATCCATCGACGCCAAAGGTTTTGAGCCCGAATCCAATCGCCGCTTTGCCAGAACTGGAGCACGATCAATGGAGTTCGCACTTCCTCACCTGGGCGGAGTGTGAAGTGGGTCCGCTGTTGGCCGGCGCGGAGCCGGATCGATTGGCTCGAGTCGCGGGTCAGATCGGCGACCCATTGCCCCGGCCAGCCGATGCCGACGATCAGACCGCGGTCGGCCCAGGCCAGGTTAAAAAACGGTAAGTCTTTACTACTCGGCCGGCCGCCCGCGGCCGACAAACGTTTCGAGCTTCTCGAGCCCAGCCGGGTCTGCCGGGGACCGTAGTCCGAACCGTCTGCAGGCGACCCGACGGCGTGGTGGAGCACGAATTCTGTGCCCGCTCCACGCTGCAAAGTCATGTCCAGCGGCCGAATGTCTTCCAGTATCGGCGTCTTCGTTGAACCGGCGTTCTTGAAAAACAAGGTCCATTCGACGGTCGGGAAGTCCCGGTACACGACGGCGACGCAGCGCACCTGAAGCTGCGTGGCCGGGTCCGTCCAAAGCAATTCATACTGCGTTCGGTTTCCGTCCAAGTTTGCTGTCGATTCGGTTCGCTTCCAATTCGAAAGGAGCTCGGTCGATGACCGTCCCCCGTAGACGAACGAAAACGGAAGGTCATGCTTCCAAAAAACGGGCCGATCCACCGCACGGACCGAACGTTCCCGGCAAGGACGGTCGTAAGGCCGAAACGTACCAATGTCTGGGCGTTGCCCTGGGGACAACCAGCCGTAACTCCACACGTCGCCGGGATTCTGTTCCGATGAAAACTGTGCGGACGCATCAAAACGTTGGCCGTCGTTGGCTGTCACAACGAAATCCAGGCCGGTCGAGTCGCAGACATAAGACCCGTTTCCCCATCCGACCACGCAATCGATCGTCTCTCCGCGCCGCGCCGTGATCTCCCCCTGATAGTTAGCTTTCCTGCCCTGGCCCGCCAGTCGGATCGCCGAATCGAAAAGTGGCCGCCCGGCATGAACGACGTAGACGTCGGTAGTTGTCCGAGGGTCGATGCCCACAAACGTGGCCTCCACACGGTAGCGACCGTCCCGGGGCACGGTGAACCGGACGACGCTGTATTCGCCCGTCGGCCCCGGATGCAGAGATAACCGGCCGGGCGTCCAGACGATCTCGTGCACGGTCACCGCCACCGGGGAACCGTTGCGAGCGACGCTGGGCTCCGCGCTTCCAGACCGCCGCCAAGCGTCCAGAGCCACCTCCGGCATCACTGGTAGTGGCTGGCCGAGCCATGTGGTCTGGAACCAGGTTCGAGCCGTCGCCATCTCTTTGAC
>JAADHY010000652.1:4792-18179 GCA_013151585.1 Planctomycetota bacterium | reverse complement strand
CCGTGATCATATCGTTGCCGTCTTCGCCCCGCAGCGTGTCGGCCAGTGAGCTGCCGGTGATCGTGTCGTTTCCATTGCCGCCGCGAACGTCGATGTTGGTCAGGTTCGGGAAGGTCGCCGCGCTGATACCGCTGATGTCAATGGCATTGGGATCATCGCCGCCTTGAATAAACAGCGACTTCACACTGCTGCTGGCGATCGGCGGCAAGCTGGCGTCCGGCGTCCCATTGACCAGAACTTCCACGTTTCCGGCGTTGTCCCGAACGGTAATCGCGTCGCCCGCGTCCGAAATGATGCTCAACTGCCCCGTTCCCGCCAGAAACGAAACGGTGACCGATAGCAGCGTCTTGTCTTCCAGCAACTCGGCCGCCGGTGCCGCGTATTTCGCTCGACGACGATTCGAGTGCAAACGCATCCGCATCCCCTTCAGCCACCAACTGAATCTCATCGTGTTTCTCCCGAAAGCCTCTTGATAAATTCAAGCCGTCCGCAGTCGCTTCAGAACGGCGCAGTCGACAACGTGTCTTCCTTCGAAAGCGTCTTATTCCATCGCCCTGGTCCCGGCTACTCAGCCGACGCCGCTGCCTATTCGACCGGCATTTCCCGGAGATCCCCCATCGTCCGGAAGCGGCTGGCCTTCCGCGCACGATCCCCACGCGCGGAATGGACTCCCTCCTTCTTTCTCATCTGCAGTCCCACGGCGCTGACTTCACTCGCCAACCGCCAATCTGTCCACGGAACCACAAGCCCAATCTTGCTTTCCGAAAATCTCCTCATAATCATCATAACTGACGGGGCCGTGCCAAAAGCAAAACATTTTCCGGTTCTCCGGTCCATGCCGGTCAGGGCAGCTTGCCGCCGAACCTGCGGCGGATCGCTGCCCCCCGTCGCTTTTACCATCGGGCCTCATCGATCCCACGTCGATCGGCTCATACCGCGTCCAAAAGGTCCAACAAGTCCGGGTCCAACGCGAAGGACTCGTCGATTTCCGCGGCCGACCCGACGACGGTATCCGTGCCAAGGTTGCCGGCCAGCGTGTCGTCGCCCCCTTGGCCTGTGACGTAGTCGTCGCCGTCGCCGCCCAGGAGGACGTCATCCCCCGTGTTGCCGAACAAGTAGTCGTCGCCGTCGCCGCCGAGCATCGTTTCGTCGTCGACACCACCGACGACCGTGTCGTCGCCGTCCCCTCCGTTGACAGCGTTGGCACCCGTTCCCCCCTCGATCCAGTCGTTCCCGTCGCCGCCAATCAAAATGTCGTCGCCGGAGCTGCCGAGGAGACTGTCGTTGCCATCGCCGCCGCGCACCGTGTCGTGGCCACCCTGACCGCTGACGTAGTCGTCGTCGCCACCGCCTTGCAGGTCGTCGGCTCCGGCCCCGCCGAACAAGGAGTCGTTCCCCAATCCGCCGTCCAGGGTGTCACTTCCCCCCGAGCCGCCTGCCCCACCGCTGATCAGGTCGTCGCCCGGGCCGCCGAGCAACGAGTCGTCCCCATCGGAGCCGTCCAACGAGTCGGCGCCGTCACCGCCGTCTAGTGTGTCATTCCCGTCACCGCCGATCAGCGAGTCGCCGCCGACCGCGCCACTGATGCTGTCGTCTCCTGCCTGGCCGTCGATCGTGTCGTCCCCGTCCCCTCCGTGAATCCGATCCGTGGCATCACCGCCGATGATCGAGTCGGCTCCCTCGCCGCCATCGATCGTATCTTCGCCGGCGCTGCCCGCGATGGTGTCGTTGCCGCCACCGCCTTCGATCAACAGCCGGACGGAGCCCAAATCGGCGCCTGTTGCGTCGATCAGGTCGTTGCCGGCATCCCCCCGCACAGTCAGTGGAGTCGCCGGCACGCTGTCCAGATCGCCGATCAAGATCGCATCGTTCCCCTGTCGGGCGCTGACCACCACCGGCGTGAAGGCCGTCCCCTGGATCGTCAGCGATGAAGTCGGCGTCGCAATCTGAAGCTGACCGGAAACCTGCAGCACCACGAAAACATCCGATGAGTCCGTGCCTCGGACCTCGATCGTATCAGAACTGTCGTTGTCGGAGACCACATCGTCTCCGTTGCCGACTTCGGAGATCAGAGTGTCGCGACCTTCGCCGCCAACCAGCGTGTCTCCGTGGCCGCCCTGCCCTTTGATGCGGTCGTCCCCCGCACCGCCGTCAAGGGAGTCAGCCCCCGCGTTGCCGAACAGGCTGTCGTTGCCGTCTCCGCCTTCCAAAGTGTCGTCGCCAAGGCTGCCGGAGAGGGTGTCGTCACCGGCCCCGCCACGCACAACGTCCGGACCGAATCCGCCGCCGCTGACCCAATCGTTGCCCAAACCACCGTCGACCACGTCGGCCCCGCCTTGACCGTCGACGTAATCGTCCCCCGCGCCGCCATCAATCGTGTCTTGCCCGGCGTTCCCGAACACTTGGTCGGCGCCGTCGCCCGCTTCGATCCAGTCGTCGCCAAGGCCGCCGTCAATGTAATCGTCGCTGTCTCCCGCCAGGATCGTGTCGTTTCCGTCCTCGCCGAG
Organism: Planctomycetota bacterium; assembly: GCA_013151585.1. Taxonomy (GTDB): domain Bacteria; phylum Planctomycetota; class Planctomycetia; order Planctomycetales; family Planctomycetaceae; genus JAADHY01. The sequence continues at coordinate 15,672 of JAADHY010000652.1, read as the reverse complement.
CACGCTATCGTCTTCCGGTCCACCGATCGAAACGATGCTCGTCGACAGAGGCTGGACCGAAGCCGGATCCAGCAACACAGCGTCGGGCATCGCCAGCAGATCGCCGCCACCGGATGACGTGCTGGCGATCACGAACGGGTCGGCCTGTCCCATGTCCACCTGGTATCCTAGATCGGCGAATTGAGCGATTGTCACACGACTGATGGGATTCGGCACACCGGCATCCAAGAACCCGGTCATCAGCTCGTTCGTGAAGACGCTTTCGCGCCAGTGCGAATCGGCCGTCCCCGGACCGCCTTGCGTTTCCAACGGCACGCCGTTTTCGTTCACATTGAATCGGGCGTTGTATTCGGCCGTGGCCAGCGGTCCCACGAATCTCGGATCCGTTCCCCCCGCGAGCGACGGGTTGGTGATTAAGCCGCGGAGCGACCAGATCGTGCCGAAGCCCAACACGTGAGCCATCTCGTGCAGAATGACCTCGTCGAGCTGTCCGCTGTTTTCGAGAGCCGCCAGATCCGCCGTGTCGAACTGCATGATCCCTGCAGCGGGAATGTACGTTCCCGGCCGCAGCGACGCTGGGTCCGGCCCCGCTTGTCCCAGAATCCCGCCCGGGCCGTCGATCGCCACACCGCTGGCGTTGATCACGACGTCGTCCACCAGCCCGATCCCCGGCACATTGATGTCGGGCACATCGCCGATGATGATTTCCTCCCAGCGCTGTTCCGCCTGCGTAAAGATGGCCTCCTGAGAAGGCGTCAACCCGCCCCCGAAAACGACGACGATGTCAAACGCCCCCGCTGGCGGCTGGCCGTCATCATCTTGAATCCAACCAAGCCCCTGCGGGTCCCCGATGACGGCATTCGTCGGGTTCGACAAGTCGACGAAGAAGACTTCGTCCTCCTCAGCCGTCGTATCCCCAATGATGGGAACTGTGACGGTCTGCGTCGTCGAGCCGGCCGCGAAGGTGACCGTCCCGCTGCTCGCCGTGTAATCGCTGCCGGCGGTGGCTGTACCGTCCGTCGTCGTGAAATCCACCGTGATCTGCTGCGTGCTGGCTGTGGACAGCGTCAGCGTAAACTGCGCATCGACCGTGCCGCTGTTGCCCTCGGTGATCGTGACATCGTCGATCGTTATCACGATCGGCGGAGTGCCGCTGTCGTCGTCGATGATCGTTCCGACGCCCTGCGGGTCCGCGATCGTCGCATTCGCGGCGTTTGAAAGGTTCACGAAGAAATCCTCGACGCCTTCCGCCACCGTGTCGGGAAGGACCGGGACGGAGATGGTCTGAGTCGTCTGACCGGGCGCGAAAGTCACCGTGCCGGAGCTGGCTGTATAGTCCTGCCCAGCGGTGGCCGTGCCGTCGGCCGTCGCAAAATCGACTGAAACGGCGACCGTGCTGGCCCTCGACAACGTCACGGTGAAAACGGCCGGAGTCGCCGCGGCAGGCACGCCGTTGACGATCACCGTCGCATTGTGCGAAGCCGAATTCGCAGTAGCGAGGTCCAAGTCCCCGTCACCGTCCAGGTCGGCGGCCACGATCCCCACCGGGTCGTTCATCGCGTCGGTTAAGAGTTTTGTCGGAGTGGCGAAGGTCCCGTTCCCGTTGTTCATCAGGACGGCCACTTCGTCTTGAGCGGAATCGTTGCCGGTCACGTTGGCGTTGGTGACCGCCAGATCGATATCGCCGTCTCCGTCCAGATCGCCGGTCGCCAGAGCCGTCGGGTTCTCGCCCACGTCGATCGTCGTCGGTGTGCCGAACGTCGCGTTGCCGGCGTTCAGAAGGATTCCGACTTGGTCGGACCCGTTGATGTTTCCAAGCGCGGCGGCTAGATCGGCGTCGCCGTCGCCGTCGAGGTCGGCCGCACGGATGTCCTGCGGCTGTCCGGTGATCGCGATGGTCTGCGGAGCGGCAAAGGTGCCGTTGCCGTTGTTCAGCAGAATCGAAATGTTGCTCGCCGTGCCGCCGTTGGCCACCGCCAGATCGCGATCATTGTCGCCATCCAGATCGACCGCTGTGACGGCTACCGGCGAGGTCCCCGCCGCCACACTGGCCGCCGCTGCGAAAGTGCCGTTTCCGTTGTTCAACAAGACCGACACGTCGTTCGAGCCGCTGTTGGCCACAACCAAGTCCGCGTCTCCGTCGTTGTCCAAATCGCTCGTGATGACGTATTCGGGATTCGTTCCGGCGGCGACTGTGGTGGCTGTGCCGAAAGTGCCGTCGCCGTTGTTCAATAGGATGGAGACGTTGTTCGACCCGCGGTTCGCGGTGACAAGGTCGATGTCGCCGTCGGCGTCCAGGTCGGCCGCAGCAACCGACTGCGGCGAGGTTCCGCCCGCGCTGTAAGTCACCGACGGCGCGTAGATCGCCGGCCCGTTGTTCATCAGGATGGCAACGTTGCCCCCGGTTGAGTTGGAAACGGCCAGGTCCCGATCTCCGTCGCCGTCGAAGTCCGCCACCACGATGCCAGACGGTCCGGCTTGTGGAACGGCAACAAAATTCTCGGCCGCCACAAATCGTCCCGAGCCTTGGTTCACGATCACGGAGATGCTGTTGGCATTCGCACCGCTATTGCTCATCAGCATGTCCGGATCGCCGTCGCCGTCCAGATCGGCCAGGACGGCGTCCGACGGCTGGTCCCCGCCCTCGAAGTACCGGGCGGACGCAAAAGTGGCATCCCCGTTGTTCATCAGGACCGCCACATCGCCTGAAAGCGTTTGTCCCTGATTCGCCACCAGCAGGTCCAAGTCGCCGTCCCCGTCCAGATCACTTCCATGAACCGACAGGGGAAAAACACCGACTGTCGGCGTCTGAGCCGGTGTGAAGTTGGCCGACCCGTCGTTCCTGAGGATCGTCAAGTTGCCGGTCCCGTTCGCGGAACCGTCGTCGATGTTCACGACGGCTAAGTCCGCGTCGCCGTCACCATCCAAGTCGCCGGCAAACACGGCAGTGGGGCCGATTCCCACGGTCACGTCGACCATGGCGGCGAACGTCCCATCGCCGTTGTTCAGCATGATGCCCACATTGCCTTGCGTATTGTTGCCGGTCGTTTTGGCCACGGCCAAATCGATGTCTCCGTCGCCGTCCAGGTCCGCCGAGGTGATGGCCTGCGGCGTCTGTGTTCCCGTCCCGGTGCTCGCCGGCGCGGCGAATGTCCCGTTCCCGTTGTTCATCAGAATGGCCACATCCGCGGCGGCATTGGCGTTGCCTTGGTTCGCCACCGCTAGGTCGACGTCACCGTCGCCGTCCAGGTCCGCAGCCGTCAACGCTCGGGAATTGGTGCCCGCTGTGTAATTCTGAGCCGTGGCAAAGGTTCCGTTTCCGTTGTTCAAAAGAACCGAGACATTGCCCGAGCCGAAATTCGCGGTGGCGATGTCCAAGTCGCCGTCGCCGTCCAAATCAGCCAAGACGACATCCATCGGATCCGTGCCGACAGTCAGGTTGGTCGGTGCGGCAAACGTCCCGTCGCCGTTGTTCAGAAGCACCGAGACGTCATCTCCGCCTGCTCCCGTGGCTCCTCGGTTTGCGGTCACAGCATCCAGATCGCCATCGCCGTCCAAATCGCCGACGGCGACCCCATAAGGCTGCGATCCCGCTGCAAAACTCGGTGCGACCGCAAACGTGCCCGGCCCCGAAGGACTCCCTTCTGGATCGATCAGTGCGTCGCTGATCACGATGAATGGTAGCGGGCCGCCCGTGCCGTCGTCGTCGACGATCGTGCCGATTCCCTGACCATCTTCGATGATCGCGTTGGTCGCATTCGACAGATTCACGAAGAACGTCTCGTCCCCTTCGGCGATTGTGTCGCCGAGGATGGGCACGTCGATGGTCAGAGAGGTTTCGCCGGGCGAAAACGTGAGCGTTCCGGCCACGGCCTGATAGTCCAGGCCCGCGGTGGCGGTGCCGTCGGCCGTGGCGTAGTCCACGCTCACCGGGATGTTTTGCGGGACGGACAGCGTGACCGTGAAGACGGCCGTCGCAGTCGGCGTCCCGCCGTCATTCCCTTCGGCCGTGACCGTGGCGTCGCTGATTGCCAGCACCGGAGCCGCGCCGGTTTCAATCAAATCGTCGCCGCTTCCTCCGTTCAGAGTGTCCGCGCCGCCTCCACCGTTGAGCGTGTCGTCGCCCCCATGCCCTTTCACCAAGTCGTCGCCGGGGCCGCCGAGCAGCGAGTCATCGCCCGTACCGCCGAACAGACAATCGTTGCCCGATCCGCCATCGATCGTGTCGTCACCGCCGCGCGCGGCCGCGCCTCCCGTCACCGTGTCGTCGCCTGACGCCGCTAGCAGCGAGTCGTTTCCAATGCCTCCGTCGACGAAGTCGCCGCCCGCGCCACTGTCGACCGTGTCATCACCGTCACCCGCGTCGATGGTATCGTCCCCGTCGCCCGATGCGATGCTGTCCTTCCCGTCGCCGCCGAGAATGCTATCCCCCGCTCCGGCAGTCTCATCCCCACCCGTGATGATATCGTTTCCGTCGCCCGCATCGATCAAGTTCGAGCCGGACTGGCCGGTCAGGATATCAGCTCCGTCACCGCCGATGAGCGTGTCGTTCAGGTCGACCGTGCCCAGCAGTGTGTCGTTCCCGTCACCGCCGTTGATCACTACGCTGGTCAGCCCCGTGAAGACACTCGAATCGATCGTGCTCAGATCGATCAAATTGGGGTCGGAACCTCCCTGGACCAAAATCGACCCCACCATCGAGGCCGGAATCGGAGGCAAGGCCGTGTAGGGCGAGCCGTTGACCAGAATTTCGACCTGAGACGACCCGTCCGCGCGAATCTCGATGGCATCTCCTGCGTCGGAGACGACCGTCAAGTCCCCCAGAGCAAAGGAAGCCGTCACAGACAGCAGAGTTCGGTCCTCCAGACTTTCGACGGCCGGGCAACCGGGGGACCGGCGAACGCGACGACGGGGGGATTGAAAACGCTTCTTGACCCGATCCAGCCAGGATGCAAAATGCACAGTTCCGTCTCCTCGCTAACGATCCGCATGCGCGTAACAGAGCTCATATCCGTCATTGTCCTGTTAATCAGCTAGTCCGGTTCGTCTGATTCAATGCATTGGCCGTCGCCGTGCAAAATCATCCTGACTGTTGCATTCAGCTCGGTACGATCGAGAGAACCCGACAACTGCGCACCTTCGACACTTCCGGCAGGACGCGCACAGCGAGCACAACCAGCATTTCCGCCGAGCTCACCGGTACCCCGAAAGTTTGCCCGACCCGCAAACTTTACCTTTCGCCTCCGAAAGCCTGTTTTCGCGCCCATCGCCCCAATTCCTCGACACCTTCCACAACCCGCCGCTCCAGGCCCCTCGCCGCCCCGCCAATCCGTCACGGCCGTCTCAACCGAACCGTTCGCAGCGATGCAATTTGACTTGCCCAAAAACGGTCCCAAAATTCAGAAGCAGCATCGCTTTTGCGGGGCCACGGAAAACGGCTTCCCGTTTGAGGCTTTGGGGCGAAAGTGAGGCTTTGGGGCGAAAGCCACGAGCAAACGTACCGATGGCCGGGCAGCCAGCCGAGAAGCTGCCGGACGGAGCGACGAACAGAGCCGACGGCGCCACGTACCGGCGTTTCAGCATCCGCCCGGACACCGGTCGTCTCGCAACGACTTATCGCAAGGGCCAAATGGCATGGCTACCCCTCTATTGACCGAGCAAGAGTCGCCGAGCAGCCGACGCGACGATCGCCAGGACGATGTCCCTGACCATGACGACCTCCTTCCCGATGCCAGTGTGCTGGAAGAGCGTTTGCCTCCGTGGATGCGAGCCTCTCGCCGTGTAGCCGGTTGGACCGCCGTCATCGGCATCCTGTTCCTGTTCATGAATTACCGGCCCCTGTGGCACACGGACCTGTGGGGGCATCTGGCTTATGGACGGGTTATCTGGCAGACAGGCGGCATCCCTCAAACCGAGCCACTCATACCGTTGGCTCGCGGTGTCCCATTCATTGACACCCAGTGGCTCAGCCAATTGATCGGCTACGGACTGGCGACCGCCTTCGACGTAGAAGGCCTGAAATTTGCTTACGGGCTGGCCATAGCGGCATGTGCGGCGCTGCTGCTGGTGGGCTTCTACCAACGCACGCAGCGGGCGTGGTTGGCACTGCTGGGGCTCGTCGCCTTCCTTTGGGTCGAATGGCAGCAGATCGCTATCATTCGCCCTCAACTGGCCGGCATGATCTGTTTCACGTTCCTTTTGTCTGTGCTGGCCCGCCGGTCGCCAGCCCGCTGGCAGTGGTACGCCGTGCCGCTGCTGTTCGTCGTGTGGGCGAATCTGCACGGGTCTTTCATCGTCGGACTGGCGCTACTAGCCTGTTTCTGTCTCGGTCGAGCCATCGACGTGATTCGGCACAGCGGCCGCTGGCTCAGTCCGTTTCGGGATCAACGGACTCGCGACTACTTCTTGCTGACGGAACTGGCGGCTGTGGCTGCCCTGGTAAATCCATACGGCCTGGGGCTGTACCTCGAAGTGCTCACCTTCGGTCGAAGCCCGAACCTGGCCGACATTGTCGAATGGCAGCCTTTGCATCTGCGAATGGCCCAGGCTCAGGCCGCGGCCGTCCTGGCATTGGCGCTGACATTCCTCTACCGATTGACACCGCGGAGAGTCCAGGCCGCAGAAGTCCTCGCTTTGATCGGTCTGGGCATTGCTGCACTCTGGACGTCCCGGCTCCTGGCATGGTGGGCTCCCGTGGCGGCCTACGTCTTTGTCTTGCACGGCGACGCGATCTGGACGCGACGGCGCCGACGTCGGCCGAAGCACGACGAGCTGGCTCGAAGCGGCCGTTGGACCGTGGTGACGGCCGCCGTCCTCTGGATTGGCTTCGCCCTGACGCCTCTCGGAGGACGTCTGCTACACGGGCAAACCGTAGACCTCGAAAAGGCTTTGTCGCCTTTCACACCGATCGGCGCGACGAACTATCTGAAAGAGCATCCGCCGAAAGGCTTGGTTTTCAACACGTACGAATGGGGAGACTACCTCCTGTGGGCTGGTCCGTCGGATATTCAAGTTTTTCTGAACTCGCACGCCCACTTGGTGCCCACCGAAGTGTGGCGACACTACATGGACATCACTCAAGTGGCCTCCGGCTGGGACCAATGGTTGGACCGCTACGGCGTGAACACGCTCGTGTTAGACAAAACTTACCGCATGGCGCTGATCCGAACTCTGAAACAGACGCCCGAATGGCGAACAGCTTACGAGGACGAGCGGTCCGCTGTCTTTGTCCGAAAGAAACCGATCTGATCGGAGGAACGGACGCCAAAGAGGCGCTGACCGAGCGGACAAAGCCCTGCCAAGTCGCCCAAGGGTAAGACCGAATAAGAAAAGCCCCCGTAACAGAAGTTAACACGAGGAAGATCATGACGAGTCGTCGACGCTCAAGCCTGACGTTTTGGGCGGTTCAATTGCTCCTGGTCGGAGCTTTGGCAATCGCGTACGAGGCCATGGGCGAGCAAACTCGAGACCGCTTCCGCGTCGTCTTTTCTCCGACCGGGGCTTTCAAAGATGTTCCGATCCCTCGTGCGAAACCGCTCCGCATCGATCCGCTCTACGACGATCACTCGATTGTTACAGACAAGCAATTGGCCGACGTGCTGCGGCAGGTTCGGCCGATTCTCGATCCGAAAGAATTGCGGCCGAATTATGTCGAACACGCCTTGCGAACCTGGGGAGTGGACGCGACCTTTGCCGATCCGCAGGCCCTATCCGGCGAAGCGATGAGAGACTTCTTGACGCACGACGAGAATTTCCACCAGTCGTGGGGTGACGCTGTCGAGCCGTTGCTGACCGACGGTCCGAAAGGAGTCGTCGTGCGGTGGGGCCGCGAGCGCGGCGCTTCGGTGCATCACGACCATCTTTTGGCCTGCTTGACCGAGGCAGGCGTTTCGCTGACCGATCCTGTTTCAACACGTACCAGTCGGAACAAAACCATTGCTGACATGCTACGCCAGGCGTTGTTCGATTTTCGATACGACGAACGCGAAACGGAATGGTCAGTTGCGGCCTTCACCCTGTGGCTCCCGCCCAACCGCCGGTGGAAGGCTCCGGACGGTCGCCATCTCTCTTTCGACATGCTCGCCGAACGATTGATGCGAGGACATCTGCAAAAGGGCGTCTGCGCTGGGACCCATCGCGTTTTCTCGCTTCTTGTGCTGCTCCGCGTCGACGATCAGTACGACATCCTCTCGGACGAGACGCGTGAGCGTGTGTTCCGACATCTGCAGCACGTCCGGGACCTGCTCGTCGCTTCCCAATGCGAAGATGGTCATTGGCCCTACAACTGGCCGGATGGCGAGGAGGCCGCGAAGAACCCGAAAGACGATCCTCCGTATCGGGCGGTCATCGCTACGGGCCACCATCTCGAGTGGCTAGCGTTGGCTCCCAAAGAGCTGCATCCTCCGCACGACCGAATCGTTCGAGCGGCCAAGTGGGTGATCCAGAAAACCGTCAGCAAATCGCCCGACGAAATCAGAGAGAACTACACGTTCTACAGCCACGTGGGAGCGGCCTTGGCGCTCTGGCGGGGAACCCATCCTGCCGAGTTTTGGAGTCGCTGGCTGGCAACGCACAATTGAGCTTCAGCTCGCTCGAAGATCGGCTGGACCGAGCCTAAACCCGGCGCTGTGTGCTTGCGTCTGGCCGCATCGCCCGGAAACCGCACGCTCGCAGACTTTCCAGTCGTTCCCAGGGTCGACCACAGAGCGCCGCGCCCCAAGGCGCTGGCTCCGCCGCCAGAGAGAGCACCTATCCCCCTCGATGGTCGGCCCAGCGACGATTTGCTCGAAGATTCCGACCCCGCAGCGTGGCATAGGGGCGCTCAGACGGGCACCTCCTCGACGCACACGGCGTCCTTGCCCGCCCGCTTCACCGTGTACATCAGCGTGTCGGCTGCCTCGACCATCCGACTAGCCGATGCCGGCATCTCCGAAAACGTGGCGACGCCGATGCTGAAGGTCACCGGCCAGCCGTGCGACGCCATCTCGGCTTTCAACGCCTCGCGCAGACCTTCCGCCGTGCGACCGGCTTCCTCGCGCGAGACTCCCGGTAACAAGACGGCGAACTCGTCTCCGCCCATCCGAGCCACCACCGGGCCGTCCGGCACCGAACCAGACAAAGAACGACCAACGGCTTTCAACACTTCGTCGCCGGTCAAATGTCCGAATCGATCGTTGATCTGCTTGAAGCAATCGCAGTCCAGGAAAATGACCGAGACGGGGGTCCCGCGTTGAGCCGCGGCTCGACGAGCCCGCTCCGCCGCGGCAAAGAAATGCTGACGATTGAAAAGCCCGGTGAGCGAATCGGTGGCGGCGAGCTCGGCTTCCCGGCGGCGCGACCGCCTGAGTTGGTCTGCGAGGATCGCCACACCGCAGGCCGAGATCGCAAGCGCAGCCGCGCGGACGATTCCTTCTGGCTCGCCGGTGACAAAAACCGAAGCCCCAAGGATCGCCACGCTCAGCCCAGGGATTAGCCCGCCTCCCCAAGCCGCCGCGGCGGCCGCCAACAGAAAAAAAGGAATGGCGGCCAACGACAAAACCCGCCCGCCAACGCGATCCATGACGCACGCAGCCCCGAGCGCGACCAATGCCGCCGCCAAAAAAAAGGCCCGCTTCAGACTCTCACCGCTCCGCACAGTCTTGAAACCCTCGATTCCTCTGAGAACACGTCCCGCCAAAATCGGCGGCCACGGCGTCAAAAGACGCGGCCGCCGCCCGGGGCTTCCCGCCGCGGCTCGACCGCTCGTCGCCACCAATAGCGGCCCCGACAAACGTTGACAACCGAAACAACCTCTTTTAGCATCACCCCAGTCTCAATGAAATCCATCGCGCAAGCTCTCAAAACGTTCCGCGACAGAGCCTACAATTGAGTTGCGAGACTGCACATCGCTGAGAAATAATTGCGTGGCTCGATGGGGGCTTTCGCCCGGGCCGAGCAAGTCGCCCTGAAGGAAACCGTCAACCGGGCGTCCCGGATTATTGGAGAGGTGGCAGAGCGGCCGAATGCACCGGTCTTGAAAACCGGCGTGTCGGGAAACCGACACCGTGGGTTCGAATCCCACCCTCTCCGCTTGGGTTTCGGGCAAGAAGCGGCACATTGCCGCAAATTGCTGTGAGAACAGGAACTTACGCCGATGGGCGGCTCGGCGGTAGGTCTCATCGGCGACCACGTGCGTCGCTCCGGGCGCGGCGACCTCCCAGGCTTTCTCCAAAAAACCGTCTCAGGGCGCCGAAAAGAGGCACGTCGCGGAACGCTTTGCCCGCGCGAGGTTCCAGCTTCGGCTGGGGCACGCGCAACAGACGACGCTGCCAATCCACATGCTCCCATTTCAGGGAGAGCACCTCGCTGGGACACCGTAGCCCTCCGAAACGACACAGCGCGATGATGGTCCGCCAGTCGGTATTGGGAGCGGCGTCGATGAGACGCTCGGTCGTTTCGATCGACACGTACCATTGGCGGTCCTTCGGACTGCCGCGGGCTGCGCGAACCTCGGCGAAGGGATTCAAGTCGATCCGTCCTGACTTGACGGCCGAGTTGAAGAACTGTCGGCAGAAGTTGAGTCGCTTGTGAACGGTCGTCTGAGCCAATCCGGAAGCCAGCAGGTGAGCCTTGAATCGTTCGGCATCTCCGGCCGTGATGCTCGGAATCGGCTGTTCCGGTCGGAAGAACTCCACCAGGTTGCGAATGCATTGCTGCCAGACGCCCTTCGTGGCCGCTTTGACGTCCGGACGACTCTCGACGGATTGCCTCAGGAAGCTTGCCAGCGGAAGGGGGTCTGTTTCCGGTTGGGGTTCCGCGAGGCAGTCTGCTTGGCCGAGCGCATGTTCCCGGAAGAGCTGGCCCGGCTGGTCGGCCACCTCACGGACCGGCTGACCGGCTCC
>JAADHY010000652.1:0-4755 GCA_013151585.1 Planctomycetota bacterium | reverse complement strand
CGAGACTCCTCGCTCGCTCGCTCGCTCGAACAGACCGCCCGACGGACACTCGAGGCCTTCCTGCACAGCCCGGCGGCTCGGCCCTCCGGCCGGATCGCCGTGAATTCCGCAATCCCGTAGTCGGCATCCCCCGCCTGAGTACCGGCCGCGTGGTGCCGGAGGCAGGTGTGTCATCGCGCGCCGCGGCAGACCCAGACTGAGGGGCCGTGCAACATGGGCTCGGTTTGGCCTGTGGGCCAACCAAATGGGAACGTGTGGTGTGCCGACCTTGGGCTGCTTTGTCCGCCTATTTGAAACATAGCGCGCTCAAAGAACGCTCCCGTTCGCAAGTCGAACTGACGAAGGACGATCTGTCCTCCTTCCAGTAGACAGGATGCATAAAGCGTTTCCTGGTCCAGAAAACGCACGAAGCATAGTGCGCGACGTCCGGCGTCAAGAATATGGGTCGTCTGCAACGTGCGCGTGCAGAACACGATTATTCGGCTTGTATCCTTTCCGCTCACCGAGAATGTCGCAGCACAAAAGGCCGAGCCGTCTGGCGCGAATGCCAACGACGACACGGGGGTTTCCTTTGCAAGAAGGTTGGCGAGATGCGGAGTGCGGCGAGAGTCACGCACGGTAAGTCCGGCCCCCGCGCACGCCACCATTGCGCCTCCCGCGGCCACACGCAGCACCCTGATAGCCCGGTTGGTGTCGAACGAATCCCGCGGCTCAGGTTCGGCTACACGTTGTACAGAGACTACTCCAGTATCGTCCGCGGAAGCTACCACGCTTCCCGTTCGATCGAACGCCACCGCTGCGACCTCCGAGTCATGCCGGTGCAATTCCCGGTTGTATCGGCCCTTCGGCAGGTCCCACAGGATCACTCGCCCCTCGCAATCGCCGGACACCAGCATCCGGCCGTGAGGATCAAGAGCGAGCGCGGAGGCGGGAAGTCGTAGTTCACAAACCGGAGTGCCGCTCGGTAGCGCCCAGACCCGAATGGATCGTTCGCGTTTCTTGACGGTGATCGATGCCAGATAACGCCCGTCGCCAGAGTAGTCAACTAGCAAAGAAGACACTTCGGGGCATAACCGCAAACAAAAGGCACCTGACTCTTTCGACCGTAAGCCGCGATCTGAAGCACACACGATTACTCCTCCGCGGTTCAAGGCGATGGCGACCTCGGAACGGTTCCGGGCGATAGCCATGTGCCAAAGGCCCCCGGGTTCCGCGGCAGGCTCAGTACACCCCGCCGTCGCGGCTAACAAGATGCCATAAAAGCAGCACGACGGAAGAGGAACGCGTCGTATACGGTCAGCTCGATTCACGTCGATATCCAGCAGGTCTCGGATCACTTCTTCTCACGAAATCCCAACTCGCGATCAGGTACCCCCGAGAATCGCGGCGGCCAGTCCGCAATCGTCATTGATGCGGTCGCACGCGTCGCTTGTGTTGTCGTTAAACCAGCCGCTCAGAATACTCCGCATTCCCACAAGGTTGTCCGTGCAGCGGGCGCTTTTGTCGGCCGAGTCCAGACAGATGCTCAGGTTATCACACACGCCAGCGCAGAGCTGCGCCGGCATCTCCTCGCCCATGGTAGCCGCGCATTGCAAAGTGTCGTCGTCCAAGCCCTGATTTGCTAACGCTTCGTCCAGTGGGTCAAGCGCCTCGTTACGGTCGTTCCATAGATACCCGTAGCAAAGCGTCATCGCGTGGTAGAATTCTTCGTCGATGACATTGATCCTTTCTTCAGTAAAACCTCTTTCGTGCCAGTTGTTGGTGCAAAATAGTGTCTGGCCAGGCGACTGCTACCTGGGGGCTCACTTCGTTCGACCCCAGTCACCCAGCCGCCGCAACCCGGCGCACAATGCAGGCTAGTTCAGGCGCTGCCTCTCACGGGAGAACGGACCGTCTTAGAGCCAAATACATGTCACGCACCGCCGTAGATATTTTGTCGCACAGTTCTTCCCAACGCTGCGCCAATGTGATTCTCCGCGGACGCCATATCACGCAAACGCAACGATGAGTCACGTCCCGCACAACCCATACATATGCAAGCGTCCTGCCCATACTGCCCACGTACGTTCGACTCGTCCACTTGCCGCGACTGGAGTGGGACGGCTCCGTCTTCTCCAAACGAAAGGAAACGCCCCCAAGGGTGACTTGCGGCTGGCCGCGTAACAAAGCGCGGAGTGCCCCGGTGCAGGCATTTGCATCGCGCATAGGGACCAACACGTACCCCGGGCCAGCGTCCCACGAAGCTGAATTGGGGTGTGAGGCCATCACGCTCTCGGCAATGGGATCTCCGTAGCTAGCGGCTAGCACCGCAAGAATAACCATGAGCATACCTGCGCTCACGGAGGTCCAAAACGCGGGCTTGGTTCGCATCTGCTGGAGAATCGCCGCTTTTGGTGATGTCCGTCTTCGCACTTTGCAGTTCCGCCAAAGCACCGAAATGAGCATTCCGAGAGAGTTCGTGGTTCGTATTGGCAGCTAAATCGCTCCGACAGCGCGAAACGTCCCTTTCGCGCGATTGGCACCCAAGTAGTTCGTGCGGCGCTCGGGACAGTTATTCATTCCAAGTGTCGAGCGGTCTGTGCAACTGACGCCAAAGCCACAATCGCGCCTGACACCGGGTTTCGCGCGGACCTAAATGGGATTTCGCGATTCTAGTCCATTTCAGGCAGCGACTTGTTTTGAGTCCGTCTGAAGCGGGTGGCTGCGCGGGCTTAAGGAGTGTTCCACTCGCTCGCGTCGCATCCCCGCTGAGCATCGTCCTGAAGGTGTCTATGCGCCGACCGCGGCAACCTCCGGTAAACCTCTTCTACCGGTTGAGGCCAATTGATACGTTTTTTTCCGTCCATGGGGCTCCTTCTTGAAGATGTCCGTTCCTTTCTCATCTTCAAATGCCTGACGAGTCCCACTTTACGTTACGTTATCTACCAGAATCACGAAAAGGGGTCTACCTGGGAGGACACTTCGTTATCCCATGAGCCACGTCTTCCTCACGGGGGCGTTTCAAGCATTCCTCGACAAGCTGAGCGACTGACAGCCGCATCTCACACCAGCGGAGAAACTCCTCATGGGATATTCGAATCCCGCAGCGTTTTTCTAAGTTAATAGAGAATATCAGACCAGTCAGGTCGTCATGCGGGCCCCAAAACAGTAACTCAGTTGGATCTCCTGGATAGAGACACGGCGGCGATATGCCCTTCTCTTTGGCCACAGCCAGCGCGAGCGATTCCACGATTCGCTGAGGGACACCGACAAAAGCAGTCGTTTGTAGCTCACTGCGTTCCCGCAGTTGCTCCACGATCTGTTGGTGAATCGGGTTCAAAACCCGACTGACGTACGTCGCCTCACGGACTTTTGCAATCGGCCACGCGATGATCCTTCCGACCATTGGGATTAACTGCAGTCGCCTCTCAACGCTAGACGGAGGCGGCGCAGCGGGTGGTGGCCAAGGCGTCGGGAATCGGAGCCGCGGATTTTCGGACATTTCTTCAGCGTCTCCCAGCAGATTGAGCTCCCACCTCGTTAATGCGTCCAACGAGCCGAATGAAGGCAGCCGCGCAGTGCCTACTTCGTGAAGAACTGCGAAACCGGTGAGTTCCCTCGATGCCTTGACCGACTTCGGCCGCACTGGCGGACACCGTTGCCGAAGCAAACATGTTGTCGAAATCCCCGACGAGGCTGGTGGCGGGTCGAGGGTTCAGGGCCGAGTGGAAATCGGTGATCGATAACATATTCCCTCTGGCGTCGTACATGATCCAGTCAGAGTCAACGGCCAATAGCTCATGCGTGGGACCGTCGGTGCGGGTTTGAGTGGTGCCGTTTTCCACGAATTGTTGCCAGTCCCCCACCAACGTCAGCGTCCAGCTCTGGCTGTCGCCGTTCTGACGTTGCCAGCTTATGAGCCGGTCTTCGGCATCATAGCTCGCCGTCCACGAATAGCCGGCCGTGACGCCGCATGTGGTTTCGGCGGTGACGTTCTTGTTCTCATCGTACGAGTAGCTGAACGACAGGCCCGGATAGCCGGGGACGTCGATCGAGCTGACCAGATTGTCCTGCCGGTTGTACGTGCGGTTCGTCACGATGCCGTTGCGCTCATTGTTGTCACTTCTAACAGCGGCGCGGAGCCCGCACCGACTGGGGCTAGTGCTCCTATCGCGCCACTTCTACGTGCTCGAGCGATGACGTGATCCGCGCCCAGTCGGAATCGGTGAAACGGATGCCTTGAAGGCCCATAAACCGCAACCGGCCACAGCGACCAAAGGCAATCACTGCACTTGCCGGGACCCGAGCGCCACCTAGGTCCAGCGTCCGTAATTTCGGCCAAAGGCCCGGCCCGCTCGGAACTGTTGCCCCAGACAAGTCGCATTAGCGCAGAACGCAGGTTTCGAGGTTCGGCAACCTGGAGAGGATACTTAAACCCATCTCGCTGATCGGGCATCCCGACAAGTCGACCATGCGCAGGTCCTTCAATTCGGTCAGCCAGCGAAACCCTGCTCCAGTGACCGAAGTACGGGCGACGTGGAGGTGCTTCAGCGATTGCTGGCGAGCGAGACCGCGCAAGTCCTGATCTCGTACCGTGCTGCCACTCAGCTCCAAGTACCAGAGTCCCCTCAACGTCGGCAGTTCATCGAGCGCTCCGGGCGGCAGCTTGAGCTCACCAAGGAATAACTCTCCCACTGACTGCGGCACGTGCCGAAGCCCGGCAGCCGAAACTTGTGTGCGGGATATCACCAAGTGCCGAATCGTTGTGCCGGACAG
>JAADHY010000423.1 GCA_013151585.1 Planctomycetota bacterium | reverse complement strand
TGGCGTCAGCCACCAACCCGCCGGTCTCTGCTGGCAGTATCGAGGCATCTCCGTCTGGGGAAAGAGTGGCTGCTGGCGACATTGATTCCGCGAAGAGCTTGCCGGGAGCCGTCTCTCCGGAGAATCATCCCTTCGACGCGGGCGCCCCGGCCGACTCCCCTTCGCCTCTTTCCCGGCCTGTGCGAGACCGACAGGCTCAACGGGAACTACTGCTGCAAGCCAGCCGAGTTTTAGATCAACTGGAAGAGCAGGCGGCCGAGCTGGAACGCCGGGAGCAGGCTCTCAACGCTCAACTGTTGCTCTTGGATCAGGACCGACGGAGCGTTCGGCTGTGGGCTCAGCAGCTTGAAGAGGATTTCCGTGAACGGGACTCGCTGCTCGCCGATCGGGAGGCTCGGTTGATCGCCGATCGGAAAGCCGTTGAGGAACTGCGACGCGAGCTGACACGGCGCGAGGACGAGCTGGAACAGGCTCGCACCGAGCTGGAGCAACAACGCCGACAGTTGCGAGCCGAGATGGAAGCCCAGCTCGAAAAAGAGCGAGCGGCTTTGGCCGAGGCGCGTCGGGCCGTTGAAGCCGAACGCGAACGGTTGCGAGAAGAGATCACTGAAGAGGTCTTGACGGACGAGCTGCGCGCGGAACGCGAAGCCTTCACCAAAGAGCGCGACGAGTGGAAAGCGTGGCAAGAAAACGCTCTGGCGGAACTGACCCGCGAGCGGCAACAGTGGGCGGCTCAGAAACGATCGGAAGAAGCGGCTCTGCAACGGCAGCGCGAAATGCAGGAACAAGAGCTGCGGCGGCAGCAGGCCGAGCTGGATCGCGTGCGGGCCGAGCTGGCGGAAGAGCGGGAACGTTGGCAGCNNAGAACGAGCCGAAGCGGATCGAGCCGCTCGCGACAAATTGGAACAAGAAATCCAGGAAGCTCGATCGGAACTTCAGCGCGAGCGGGCCTTGCTGGAACGGCGGTTGCGGTTCCGGGAAGAGCATTTGGCGAAGGCCCGCCAGGAGCTTGAGAGGCGACAGAAAGAATTCGACCAAAAGGTGCAACAGTTCCGGCAACGTTCCGCCCAGACGGAGCGAATGCTCGAAGTCCGGCGCACTCAATTGGATCATTACCGAGCGCTGCTGGAAGAACGCGAGGCTTCGCTAGGGCGGGAACGCGAGATTTTATCGCGTCAACAGCGCCTGCAGCAGGAAGAGCTGGAGAAAGCTCGCAAACGGCTGGCGGCAGACCAGGAGGCTTGGGAGCAACAGAAGCAAACGCAGCAGGCCGAGCTGCGGCGTCAGCAAGACATGTTGGCTTTGCACGCCGAGAACTTGGAAGCCCGCCGAGCCCGCCTGGACGCGCTGCGATCGGAACTCGAACAGACGCACCGCGACATCTTGGAGATGCGGATGGCGGTCGAAGAGGCGTGGGCCCAGCTCGCACAGGCCGCCGGCGAACAGGATGCCCGTCGGCGCGTCGAAGATGCCCGCCGCGCCCTCTCCGAGCATTTCCAGACGCTACGAGAAGACTTGATCCGGCAGCGACGGGAACTGGAAGAAGCCCAGCGGCGGTTCGAAGAGCAGCGGGACCAATTCCGTGCGGAACGGCAAACATTGACCGACTGGATCACCGAGCGCGACGAGCGACTCCGGATTCGCGAGCAAAGTCTCGATCGCGACGCCAAAATCTTGCAAGAGCAACAGGCCGCCTGGCGAGCCGCCCAGCAGCAATGGCTGAAGGAACGGCATGAAGCGGAGACGATTATCCGAAGCCTGCTGCGGCAATTAACCGAGCTGTGTACCACGCAGGGCCGCGAACTGACCGAGCTGCACGAAGTTGAGAATGCAGAGCAGTACCTGACCAACGCATCGACACGCGTCGCGGATCCCCCCGAGGCTGCTTCAGTGGCAGAAGAGCTCACCAGTCCAGCCAACTCCGACGGCGTAACGGATAAGCCGGCTTCGGAGCCTTCTGTCGCATGCCAAGAAGGCGAACCAAAGGCGTAAGCCTCCGAGTCTGGCTTTTCGCGGGCCGGTCGCCTCACGGCCACACGGTTCGCGGAAGTAACCGTTCACGGCACGGAGGATAAGGTCTCTGGTCCGCCACAAGAGTCCTGTGGGGGAGCACAAGCTGCCAGCTTGTGTGAAACAACTGGCGGCTGTGTCCATCCCGGCAAGCTCATGCCGCACTGTGCCTCGATCCGCGAACGGTAACTCGCGGGGGCCGCCTGCCGTCAGGTCCCGTTTTGCTCCGCTCAGGGCCGGTGTCGCCTGTCCCACCGACTCTGGTCGCACCTGTTACTCGATCACGACGCTCAGCCAGCCGTCTTGGATTTTCAAGGCCGTCACGGCAGCTTCGATCGGCTCCTGCCCTTCCCGCCGGATATGAAGGAAGCGATCGGTCTGACGGTCGGGCAAAGCTAGCTGGATCTTTTTCCGCACAACGCCCGCTCGGGCAATCTGTTGGAATCGACTCTTGGGCCGCTCGACCGGTGAGACCGACACCGACCCGCGGTGCGCTACGATCGTGTCGCCTTCCAGTTTGAGCTCGATCGGCACCGTAATCACCTGAGTCGGGATGTCTTCTTTGCCGTCTTCCTGTTTCAGGCCAGTGCGGATCGTCAGGATGATCTTCCCGTCAACGAAACGAATGCGGATGGGGTCCACCTTATCGAAGACCAAGGTTGTGGGACCGGCCTCTTTCTGAGCCGATTCAGACTTCGCTCCGCTCGCCGTCTGCTTCGAGAACGAGAAGGGGCGGCCCAACAGTCGAGACAGGGCTTGTTCGATTTCTTTCTTCAGTTCCGCGTCGGTCACCGTACGGCCGGCCAGCTTCATCCGGTGGATCGTGTTGTTGATTAAGCTTTCATGAATGTGGATCACCAGGCCTTTGTCGGTGGTGACCGAGGGGTTCGGAAGGCTCGCAGCGAGCTCGCCCGGTCCCATCAGTTGCGTGCGGATTAACAACTGCTGATCGGTGGTGCGAATGCTGCAGGCCGTGGGATACAAGTCCCATTCTTTCAGCGCCACGATGACCCGCTTCTGCAGGTCTTCGTTTGCCTGCTTGAATTGTTTATCGACCTCCGCGTTGAACTGCGGTAAGACATTTCGCCGCACGCGGGCGGCTGCTTCGGCCTCTGATTCCGGACGTTTCCGTTGGGCTTCGCGTACGGCGACGCCGCGAGCGATCCCGCCGAAGATCGGCACGCCGTTCAGCCGAGTCGACGCTCCCGTCGTTGTGTTACTCGGCTCGACGTAAATCTGTGCCTCGGCCGTGGAGAACCGCTCGCCGTCAAATGTCACTTCCTTGGTGGCCCAGAACCGATGATAGCCGTAAGTGAAGATGGTGGCCTGATCGGTGACTCCTTGAGTCTGACTCTGCGTGATACCGCTCAAGGTGATCTCGAAACGGGCTCCGCGGTCGCTGGGTTTCAGGTCGATTCCGACGCGCGACTGCGTCCATTGTTGGCCGTCCACTTTGGCACCCAGAATCCAATCGTCAACCGGGCCGGTGTCTTCACGCTCTTGTTCGACCAGCCGGTTCAAGAAGGCCTCTGCCGCGACAACGCGCAAGTTATAGTTGAAGTAATGTAGCCGCAGCGCGTCGGTGATGGCCGTTGTGTCATAGGCCGTGTTCAGCCGCAGCGCCTTGTAAGCCGCTCGCACTTTTTGAGCGGCGGCCGATGTGTGCTCGCGCTCATATTCATCTATAGCCGCGACCAGATTGGCCAACTGACTTCGGAGCTTTTTCCTCTCCGCCGCACTCGGTTTTTTCTCCGCTTGACGGGCAGCATCCCTGTACGACTCGACCGCCCGACGCAGCTCAACAAACTCCGGCTTCGTCAGGAACTCGCGCTGCGTTGCCGCCAAGTTCTTCTGGTCGGGTTGGAGCCGAGCCTCGGCCGTTTCCAGTTCTGCCAAAGCCGTGGCAGAAGTATCTCGGCTGGTTGCGATTCGAGTCAGAGCGTCCGCGTGCAAATACGTGAGCCAACCACGGCCGTTGGCGATGGGCGACAGGTATTTACGCAAGGTCTGCACGCTTGCGCTTAACCGTTCGGCCGCCTCGGTCAGCCGTTGCTTCTTCCTCGCGGCCGGATCTTGCTGCAACACGTCCAGAAGGGCTGTCGCCACAGCCACACGTCGCGACAGGCGGCCGTAGAGCGTGGCGAGGGGATCAAAGATCGGAGCGTATCGTGGATCGGCGAGAGCGGTCTCCATGACAGTCAAGCGAGCTTGTAACGCTTGCACCAAACGCCGTTGGGCCGTGAGGTCCTGCGGCAGACCTTCGTAAAGCTTAGCGACGTCGGCCGCGGTCGCCCGGCTCCAATCCGCCCAATTGCCGCCCAGCTTGGCAAACTGTTCCGCCGTCAAGTCCTCAGACGGAAGCAGTCCCTGCAAGCCTTGGGGCTCGGCTTGAGCTTTCTCGGTTTTCGGTTTCTTCGGCAGAGCCGGCGACTTCTTGGCCGGCGACGGTTTGGTGGTTTTCTTGGACGGGGTTTTCTTTGGCTGAGCCTTAGCAGGCTTTTCGGCTTTCTTGGCTTTCGGCTGAGCCGCCGGTTGTCCCGTGTCCGCAGCGAGGCCGCTCGTGTAGCCGTACAGCGCCAAAGCAAGAACTCCCGGCACAACCGCCATTAACACACTCGTCCGTCGTACGTTCCGCATCACCTATATTCCTCCTGGCACCCAACCAAAATCCCGCGATGCAATCGTCTTTTGTCGCCCCGAGGCGGAAAACTTGCATCGGTTTCGCTGCTCCCCGCCAGGGAGCCTCCCGTGGCCCATCGCGCGCAGCGTGTCTTCCATATCGTCTGTCGCCACTCGACGCCGCGCTGCCAAATCCGCCACGCGACCACATTGGCGACTGTGCGTAACCGCTGTGGTTCACAAACCCATTGACCGACAGAGGTCGTTGTTTCCGAAAAGGTTCGCTGATCCCGTCCGCCGCCCTCAGTGAAACCGCCCGGGTCGTGTCCCTTTGCACGTCGGGCCAGTGACCGAAGTTGCCGCGCAAGCAACGTTTGGTCGCTCCGGCCTGCGGATTGCTGAAGACCACAGCCCGCAGGGCGCCGCGATCTGCCCGCGCGTTCTCAGCCGAAAGAAAGACTCAGACGACGGAACGCTCTGCCCTCCTTTGATCACCCAGAAGCCCGTTCCTCCGTAAACCGACTGGCGACTCAGCAGCGCCAGTTCGGAACCAGAAGCAGTTGGTTCCACACAGCACAGCCCCTCGCTGAAGCGGCTCCGCCCGTCTCGCCTCTGCTCCTCCCGCTGGCCCGCCGCTCACCCGCCGGGCGCAGCGACGGCTGTCCATCGCCGAACACGGGCCGCAAAGTTTTCCTTCGTTTCCCAGTCTAGTCGACCGCCCCTCTCGGTTCAATCTGTTTCGAATGTTTTTTCTCGGCCCGCGCGGTAAGATATGGTCGCTGATGATGGGGTGGGACCAGGAAAAAGGGCGTTGGTCGCGGACTCGGCGATTGGGTGAGCGAGGCTCCGGCTCAGTAGCGTTGCAGATTCCGCGAGTCGTAGCCGCGCAGCCGGAGCTCGGCCCTCGCCGTCGATGGGCCGCCTGATGTCCGAGGCCGATGGGTGAGGCCCGAGTTTGATGCGGGAGAAGTTGACACCGAGCCAGCAGGAAGCCGTGGAGCACGACCGGGGACCGTTGTTGGTCTTAGCGGGGCCCGGCTCAGGGAAGACGCGTGTCATCACCTATCGCATCGCTCGGCTGCTCCAGCGGGGCATTCCGGCCCGCAACATCCTTGGCCTCACCTTCACCAACAAAGCGGCTCAGGAGATGGCCGACCGAGTGCGCCGGCTTTGCCCTGACAGTCGCGTTTGGCTGGGAACCTTTCACCGGTTCTGTGCTCGGTTGCTCCGACAGTGGGCGCCGGCCGTCGGCTTGCAGCCTCACTTTTCCATTTTTGATACCACGGATCAGCGTCAGTTGGTTCGGGACGTGTTGCGGGACCTGGGCTATGACCCAACCCACTACCCGCCGGAGAAAATCGCCGATCGCATCAGTCGGGCCAAGAACGATCTGATCCCACCGGATGTGTTCGCTGAACGTTACGCCGAGGCCATCGGCGACCACCTGCGCGTTGTGACCGCTCAAGTCTACCCCGAGTACCAGCGTCGCTTGCTACGTCTGAATGGGGCGGACTTCGATGACCTGCTTTTGCACGTCGTGACCTTGCTTCGTGAAGCCGATGAGCTGCGGCGGGAATTGGACGAGCGGTACCTTTACATCCTTGTCGACGAGTATCAAGACACAAACCTGGCCCAGTACCAGATCGTGGCCGGCATTTCACAAATCGAGCCGAATCTGTGCGTGACGGGTGATCCGGATCAATCCATTTACGGCTGGCGCGGAGCCAAGCTGGATAACATCCTCCGATTCGAAGCGGACTTTCCCGGCGCGAAAGTCGTGCGGTTGGAGCAGAATTTCCGCAGCACTCAAGCTATCCTCCGTTCGGCCGATCGGCTCATCTCGCACAATCAGTTTCGCAAGGCCAAATCGCTCCGATCCGACCAGCACGAGGGGCCGCCCGTCGAGCTGTGGTGCTTCCACGACAGCTTGCACGAAGCCGAAGGAATCGCTCGAACCATCCGAACTCTGGTCGAATCGGGCGAAGCCACCTGGAAGGACTTCGCGGTCTTCTACCGAGTCAATTGGCTCGCGCGGGATATTGAATTGGCGTTGACGCGGTACCGCATCCCCTTCCAAGTGGCCGCGGGGCTCGCTTTTTACGAGCGTGCGGAAGTGCGAGACTTGTTGGCCTACTTGCGGGTGCTCGCCAACCCGGACGATGACGCCGCTTTCCGGCGTGTCGTCAACCGACCGCTCCGCGGAATCGGCAAGACGACGCAGCAACGTTTGGTGCGGTGGGCCGAGTCGCGGGGGTTGCCTCTGTGGGAAGCCGCTCGCCAAGCAGAACAGAACCCTGAGTTTTCCAAGCAGGCGGCGACCCGTCTGAAGGCATTTGCCAAATTGCTAGACGGGCTCTCTCTGGCTGACGCCGGTTCCATCGAAGGACTGTTACACGCAGTCTTGGACCGCACCGGGTACGCACGCGCTTGGGCAGAGAGCTCGACGGAACGCGATGCGGAGCGGTTGGCGGTCGTCCACGAGCTGTTGCGGCTGGCGGCCGATTACGATCGCAGTCTGGCCGAAGCGGCTACGTTACAAGGCTTTCTGGAATCGGCCAGCCTTTCATCGGACGTGGACGCGCTGGATGAAACGGCCGGCAAAGTCACGCTGATGACGTTGCACGCGGCGAAGGGGTTGGAGTTTCCGATCGTGTTCATCGTGGGGCTGGAGCACAATTTGATTCCGCACGAACGAGCCCTTTCCAGCGACGATCCGCGCGAGTTCGAAGAGGAACGGAGACTGCTATTTGTCGGGATGACACGAGCCATGAGACGTCTTGTCCTCACTCGGACGTTGCGTCGCATGGTCCGGGGAAGGCTCTTCGACGCGATACCCAGTCCGTTCTTGTCCGAAATGGAATACGACGTAAAGGATTTCACGGCGGAAGAGTTGCCAGGCGAGACGGTTTCCCCACCAACCGCTGCCGCTGCGCCTCCTCAAGAAGCTTCCCGGCGGAACCGGAGCAGTGATGCCGCGTCGCGGCCGTTGCTGACGACCGGCGCCGCCCTGTTGAACGGCACCAATGAAGAGGTCCCGGTTCCGTTCGGGTTTCATGTGGGCATGAAGGTTCGGCATCCTCGATACGGAGCTGGTACGGTGGTGGAAGCTGGCGGTTTCGCGCGCCACCGCACGGTGACGGTCCTCTTTGAGGAGGACGAGCGACGAATCACCTTCGACGTAGCCAAGAGCCCGTTGCAACCGGTCGGCATCCGCTGATCCGCAGAAAAAAAGACGCGGGCTCGCTGGTCTGCGGCTGGCCCGGGCGGCCTTTCCGCCCTTGACGAACTCGGATCACTTGGCGAACAATCCAATCGAGCGGCAGGTCTTCACCCATCCCGGGTACCATGTGGTTGGGAGGCACGACCATGACGGAAACGGCCAGCGTGACAGTGGAGCAGGTAGGAGATGTCTCGGTGGTTCGCTTGTCGGCGAAGCGGTTCGATGCGCAGAGCTTCGAAGTCCTGACGCGAAAGCTCTACCACATGATCGACCGCGAAGGTTGCCGCAAGATCGTCTTGAACCTGCAAGACGTGGAGTACCTCTTTAGCGAATCGGTCGGGCTGCTGTTGGGTTTGGAGAAGCGGATCAAGCGAAGCGGGTGTGAACTGCGGCTTTGCGGTCTGCGCCCGACCGTGAGGCAGACATTGGAGGTCTCGCAACTGCAAGACTTGTTCGAGATTCACGAGGACGAAGCGGCAGCGTTGAAGGAGTTTTGACGCGCCGTCAGGGCCTCGCCAAAGACGGTGCAAGCCGCCGCTGGCTTGCGGCCGTCCGAGAGGAACTCGGGTCGAGAGCGGAAAACGCGGCGCGGGTCAGGCATCCGCCGGCACGCCCGAACTTTGCGGATGTTCGTTTCCTCCGTGCTCGGCCGCCTGCTTCTCCTTTTGAATGGCCTCGTACACCTCACGACGGTGAACCGAAACGTCTCGGGGCGCTTCGATTCCCAGCCGGACCTTGTCTTTCCGAATATCGATCACCATGACTTTGATGTTGTCACCAATGATGATCGTCTCGTCCTTCTTCCGACTCAGCACCAACATGATTCCATCCTCGGGTTTATTCGTCCATTGATATATATGTTCCGTTAATTCTCGGGCCCCGTCGGCCGAACCGCCGAATCCCTCACCGAGGGCGACGGCGCTCGTGTCTGATTCGATCGGTGCCGCGCGCCAATTGCGAGACCTTCGCAGTGGAGCGCTGCCGGCTTGGGGCCCCGCAGGATCGAGACCGCCAAGCAGGTTGGCTATCGCGACTTCACGCCAGGTGTCGCTCAGTGCGCGGCCCAAGTCCGCTTGTCAATTCGCACAAGTTTAGCGCACAGTCCGGCCGGTGTGTCGTGCGACCTTAGAGTCTTCGTCATTTTACCGCCCTTCTTTTCCCGCTATTAACGGCGAAATCGTTTAGGACGAGCCCATCGATTAGGCCGCGCGGCGGCGGTGACAGTTATGCGGGTTGGAGGTGGTGGATTTGGAAAGGTCAGCGCGATTTTGTGAGGACATCAGCCGGAACCAGGATCCCTTGGGTGTGCGTTGTCATCCGGTCCGGGGATTCTAGCTGAAACAGGCTTTCGGATTTTCGGGGAGCTGGACCGACACTTTTTCGCCCGCGCGGGGTTTAACGGATAAGGGGGAAGAGTTGGAAGCGGCGGCAAAAGATTCACACCAGTGTGGCCACCGGTGCTAGTTTTCCGCGATTCGCCGATGCGAGCGGCGACGCGTGAAGCGACGAGAGTGCCGTCGGGCGGTGGGCAAGTTTGGATGAAACAAGCGGGCCGTGTTATGAACGCGTTTCAACAAGCTTGCAGAGAGAACGGTGGACGGGCCTGGGCCTTCCCG
The DNA here is from genome assembly GCA_013151585.1 of Planctomycetota bacterium. Taxonomy (GTDB): domain Bacteria; phylum Planctomycetota; class Planctomycetia; order Planctomycetales; family Planctomycetaceae; genus JAADHY01. The sequence continues at coordinate 2,725 of JAADHY010000423.1, read as the reverse complement.
GCCCGCGAGAACTTCAACGGAGGTAAACGATCATGAGACGAGTGGCGATTTGGTTGGGAATGCTGTCCGTGAGTGGGTGGCTCGCAGGGGCTGCGGTGTTCGCCCAGGAAGGCCGACCGGGGCCAGAAGAGATTTTCGAAAGGCTGGACCAGAACGGCGACGGGAAGATCAAATCGGACGAAGTGCCGGAGCCGCGCCGGCCGATGTTCGATCGACTGCTGGAAAGGGGAGACGAGAACGGCGACGGTGCTTTGAGCCGAGACGAGTTTGTCAAAGCTTTTGCCGGCAGCCGAGGCGAACGGCGACCGGGAGCGGGGCGTGAGGCGGCCGGCCGGCCGGGCATGTTCCGCGGTGCACGCGTCTTTGAAATGCTCGACCAAAACAAGGATGGCGTTGTCACAAAAGACGAGGTCCCGGAACGGTTCCGCGAGCGAGTCTTGCCTTTGTTCGAGCGTTTGAACAAAGAGCAATTGACGCGAGAGGATCTCGCCCAGCTCATGGGGGGCGGCCCCGGCGGTCCGCCGTTCGAAATGCTGTTTCGCCGGCTGGACCGCAATGGCGATGGGAAGATTTCTCGGGATGAAGTTCCGGAACGGGCCAAGCGATTCCTGGATCCGATTTTCGAACGGACGGGGAAAGATGAGTTGACCCCAGAGGACCTGGCTCAGCTCCGGCCGCCCGGACGCGGCGCTGGGCCGCAGTTCGGCGGTCGTGGTGGGCCACGGGGGTTTGGGGGACCGGGCCGGTTTGGGCCGCGAGCGGCGGGTGGCCCTCGCGGATTCGCCCCGCCCCGAATCAGCGAGAAAATCGATACGAACCGTGACGGCAAGATCAGCCGCGAGGAACTCGAGAGGGCCGTCTCAAAGTTCGATGAGCTCGATGCGGACGGCGACGGCCAGTTGGACTTGCGCGAACTCTTCGGTGCCCCCGGAATGAGTGGCCCCTTTCACCCGGGAGGATCAGCGGAACACGGTGCGTTCGGCCGGCGCTTCGGGCCCGGAGCTCCCGATGCCAAAGCCGCTCCATCAAAGCGTCCGGGGGAACATCACCGGCCGCGCCCGGAGGACCGCGCTAAGCGGCTTATCGAACGATTTGACCAGAACGGTGACGGGGCGATCTCAGAGGATGAAGCCCCGGATCGGCTGAAGGAGCGGTTTTCGAAGCTGGACCGCAATGGCGATGGGAAGATCGACGCAGAGGAGTTGCAACATCACCGCGGTCGCAAGGGGCCAAGGGAAAAAGGCCCGCAATAGACGCAGCGGCCCCGTGGCACGCTCAGAGCGGAGCAATGGGCGCGTTCCTCCCGGTGAGGAGCGCGCTCCGTCCTGTTGGTGGCCGGAACGGCCATCACCGTTGGCTGCCTCGTGTCCACGGGTGGCTGGGGGAGTGAGATGAGAGCCCCGGCACCTGGTTTCCGGGGGTTCGCTCCGCTCAACCCCGGCCACCCGTCCCCTGGCCGCGCCGTGTGCGGCAGGTCGCGAGTAACTCCGGAGCCTGATCGAAGATCGCATTGACCAACTGTCCCATCTTCGGATGATCCGGCTCAATGTCGACGGGAAGTCCGGCATCGCGGATCGCTTCGGAGGTGGAAGGCCCCACGGAAGCAACGACGCATCGCCGGGCGGCTCGAAGCCAATCTGACCGCATCTGCATCTGGTCGGCAACCTGCAAGACGTGGTCCACTTGAACGGCCGTGGTGAAAGCAAGGACGTCGAAATCCCCTCGCACCGTTGCAGCGATCGCGTGCCGAAGAGGTTCAAGGTTCGGCGGCAAGGTCCAGCGATAAATCATTACGGACCGCACATCTGCTCCCCGCTCCTTCAACGCCGCATGCAGGCCGAGACTCTTTCGGCCATATTCCTGCACGGCCACGCGGCATGCGTGCAACGATGGGCCCGCATCCAAAGCTTCCACGAGCTCGCGCCATGTATATGGTGATCCGGCCTGATAGTCGATGGAAAGCCGCCATCGGCGCAAGACAGCGGCTGGTTTCGGGCCTCGGACGCCAATCCGGCACCGACTCAACGCCGCGAGAATCGGTTCTCGCCCAGAACGGTCTTCGAGCACTTCCAAAACACGCTCGGTTCCGACCCCCGTCAAGAAAAGCACGAGATCGATGCGGCCGTCCAGCAGCTCTTGGCTGAACGCCAACACTTCGGAATCGTCCGGGGAGGACACTTCCTGCACCGATGGGGCCAAAATCGCTGTCCCATGCCGACGCTGGATCAATGACCGCATCGCATCCGCCGCTCTTGTTTCAAAACTACAAATTCTCAGGCGACTTCCTCTGGACATCGCGACCCTCTTTGAATAAAAAGCAAGTGTAGCCAGCCCAAGTGCAGGCGGTGCCGATGTTTCAGACGCGAAGGTGCCTTGGCAGAATTTGGGAAAGTCTGTCAATTTTACCGATGGTACGGCTGATGAACGACGCCGCCTCCTGCCGATGTTTCTCCAGTCGGGCCTTCCGGTCGTCTCGCTGAGGACGCCCCTGTTTTCGGTCGCGAGGATCGCTTTCTGGCTGCGACGGCCGATCGCGGGCAGTGAAGCGATACGTCCGGACCAGCCTGACGTGTGACCGCGTTTCTTCCCAGTACCGTCGATTGCCCCAGCGATGATTCAGCCTGTGTCGCAAGGACAGCGAATCTGTGTGACAACCTATTACGTCCAAGGGTGGGCGCTCGGGACCGGCTTGCGCGTCTCGTTGCCCCCGGGAGAGTATGTCATC
>JAADHY010000306.1:7943-8855 GCA_013151585.1 Planctomycetota bacterium | reverse complement strand
GTCCAATTGGCTCGCCAGAAAACGGGACGCAGGTCCGGCTCGTTGAACACGCTCCAGTAGAAATCCAGAGTGGCCTCCCCGTACCGCTCGATCAGATGGCTGGTGATGCGATGCACCACCGTGTGCCACTCGGCGTAATCTCTTGGCACGGTCCACGGGCGGCCGTCGACCGAAAGCTCGCTCGGGGCGTCCACGAAGTTCACAATGAGCCGCCGGCCGAACTGCCGGTGGACGATGTCCCATTCTTTGTTCAGCCGCCCCCAGAAATAACACGGCGTGCCGGACGGCCGGAACTTTCGCAGATAGCAGCCTCCGGGCGGGAAAAGGCCTGGGGCGGCGGGATTCTCTTTTTTGGGCAGCGGTCCGATGTAAGCCAATTTCCAGCCTTCGGGCGGCTCTTCGAAAGGGGTGACCCGGATTCTGCTGGCCCTGTCGTCCACTGCAAGAACCCTGGCGCGGGCATGGCTCGTGCCGTCGGCGATCAATACTTCATCACCCACGTGGTAGTCTTCGTGGAGCGGTCGTCCGGACGGAATGCCATATTGCTCGTGGCCAAAGAAATCCTCGACCTGTAGCCCCACTCCGTCCGCTTCCCGATTGATGCGGACAATTCGTCGCGTTTCCCGCTCCCGCACAATGTTGGGTTGGTTGCGGCCCAAAAAGCCCACCGGGCGATCGTCCATACCGGTCAGCCACGCGTCGCGCTGTAAACTCCATGCCTTGGGAGCCCACCGGCGGACCGCGTCCATCAACCGATAGCTCTCCAGCCGACTGGATGCGCTCGTGCAGAAGCTCGGCTTGCAAAAGCCCGTGAAAAAGCCACCTCGCCACTGGACGGCCGGTGCCTTCAGCGATACCCGGAAATCCAGCCGGCGAACGGACGGTGCCGCTTCGGTGGTGAATTGCCAGCGG
>JAADHY010000306.1:0-7840 GCA_013151585.1 Planctomycetota bacterium | reverse complement strand
GCCCCGCCGATCGCTCCGGAAGAAAAGCTTCCCATGATAGCCCTCTTCAAACCGTTGCCCGGGGCGAAGAAGAACAAGACGCTGCCCATCGGGCCCTTCCAGTCGAACGCCGACCGAATCGGCCAGGACACGGTCGCCCTTTGATTTCGGATCGGTCGTCAGCTCGATGTAAAAGCTGGTCCGTGTCGGCACGTGGGTTTGGTTGGGGCCGGGCCGCGGTATGCCATACGGGTCCGCCTTCTGCCGGACCAACTGCACGGCCGCTCCTGCCGCCGACACACGCAGCGGCATCACCGCCATTAACAAGATGGCTCTCACGACTGGTCTGTGCATCACGGCACTCTCCTTGGGTCCCCTCAGCGACACCGCGTTTCGTTCGGGCGTCCGTACGGCCCAGTACAACGGATCGGCGGCAGCGGAGTCAAGGTTGCGCCCGTCGGATCAGTGTCGGCTCGATCGCGTCAGCAGAGCGGTGACACGCCGAATGTCCATTGCAGTACGGGGCCGTGCAGCGTTTCTTGGGGACGATGCTCTTCCTGAGCCAAAGAAACCTGGCAAAGCTCAGCTCGACTGTTGCTCTTTCGGTAAGCGGAGACATCCTTCCCTTTCCCGAGTTTGCTCCGATCGGCCGTCGAGCTGTGGAAAACATTCACCCTGCAATGGCTTTTCAAGAAGCACGGTGCCTCCTCGAGGTCCGGTTTTCTTGTGTCTCCGATATCTTGCAAAAAGGAAAAGAGGAACGACGGCTTGTTGCCGGAACTGGAAACCGTTCGTCATTCCGTCGTTAGTCGCCCCGTCCTGCTCTCGACTCTCCGCTCTCGGAGAGCAGCGGCGGAGAGGGAGCGTCGCGGTCGCCAGCGGCGACATCCTCGGCTGTCCGCGAGCGAGGACGGAGTTGTGTGTCCAGTTCCTTAAAATACTATGTGAACGCTTGACAGATAGGGTGGGAGAAAACAATAATATTGCGTTGGAATACGGAGCTTGGTCTCCATCGTTGCGGCTCCGGTTCGTGAAGCTTTGATTGAGAGCAGCTCACTCCGACGTCCCTTCTGTTCGATTTGGATTGGGGCCCCGGCGTTTGGTGGCTGAGTGATGGAAGCACTTGATGCGGAGTCATCGAGTCGGTCTGCTAAGGATGGGCACCCACAACCGCGAATTCTGATGGGCCAGGTGTCGGAACGTGTCCCAAGAGGGGCTCTGAGCGCTGTGACGGTCATCATCGTGCCGCGCGTGGATGCGACTAGCTTTCGTCGGGGCGCACGGTGTGACGAGCGCCCTAGTCATGACGGCCCGCCGGCTTAAGAGTTTACACCCCGTCTGAGACTCTGCTCGGAAAACGCAGCCGCTGCGCGGCCACCAGTTGACCACGACGCGCAGTCCGACAGCCCACAAGCATCGACAGTTTGCCATCGATGTCAAGACGCGAAGGGCCTACGTCAAAGTGCGGTCTGTGGAGGTGGGCCCAGTGCTACGTCACAGCGAAGAGTTGGGATTGAAGTTGGTTGTGGTGCAGCCGTCTCGGCTGCTGCTCGCGGGCGAGACGCCCGCGCCACAAGAAAGCATGATCCCAATTTTTCCCTTCGACAAAGCACGAGTTCACTCTGGGATTCGAAAGGTTGAGCATATGTCCGGATGCTACAGAAGCCTGGATCGGACATTCCTGTGCGCATGGATCATCTCCTCCCCGGGTTCGGGGCCGATCGGCTCGGCGAGTTTGGGGGCCCAGTTTGAAGGGCTCCCTGTACCCAGAAACCGATGGACCAACGCAGTTGGCAGAGATGCGCGTACGGTCCGTGAAAAACGCTCCTTCCGACCAAGTCGTGGTCCGGCGAACGGCTGCGGCATGACGTCCCTGGGCGTCTGGCTGATGCTGACCGTGTTTTTGTCGCTTGCCTTGGGCAAGGCGGGCGCCGCTGAGCTGGGGAATCCAGAGCTGTTGCAGTTAGCGGCTTCCGCGCACGAGGAAAATCGCGAGAAGCTGCATACGTGGCGAGGAAAGATCCTGTTCCTCATGGAGAGTGGTTCGCCGCAAGAATTGCTGCGTGGGCAACCGCAGTACAGAAAGCGGGCAATGATCACCTTCGTCTCGGACATTCCCGGGCGGCGACGGCGCTGCAATTGGAAAGATTTGGAGCACTTCCGAGTCGACAACGGCAAGAAGAAGACGCTGGGGCTGCGTAACATAAGCACGATCGTGACCCGTGGCGTCTACTACAGGTTTCGCTCCGGGGAAAGCGACCAACGACGCAAGATGGATTCACCAACCCGTAAGCGTCTTTCGAAGCCGTCCGCCATCATTTTGTCGGCCGAGAAGGCACCGGCAGGTCAGTTCCAAGCCGAGGGTTTCGATCCGTTGTTTTTCTTCGGCAGCGGCGCGAAAGACGTCGCGGGGTTGCTTCGTCTCTATTACGAGCGTTACGCGCACGGAAAGCACCCAGGACAAAGTGTCGTCCACTGGAAACGAAAGGGCGACGAGATCATCCTGACCACTCGCTTGCGCGGCTGTGTCAACAGATACACACTCAGCCTAGCGAGAGGCGGGGCGCTGATTGAGTACTTCGCGAGCGAGCCGAATCACGGGCGGGAGACCGAAACGTGGAAATACACGTGCAGCGGGGGCGTTTGGGTTCCCGAAGAGTATCATTTCCAAACGACCGAAACGCCGTCCGGGCACTCGGTTCGAGTGTCGCTCGTTTGGGTCGAAAGTATCGTCAACGAACCAGTTGACGAGGAGGAGTTTTCCCTGTCCAAGTTCGGTATTTGTCGGGACGACTAGATTTGCCACTTTCGCGCTGCCACGAGCCTTGTGGCCCTGGGGCGACGAGTTCCCCCAGTCCTCGGACTGCGGGGCCGACGGGAGGACCGTACTGCCGTCTTGTTGCATCTCGCCTTCCTGTCGTCGGTTGCCCCTTTCCGTTTCACGGTTGTCGCTGGTAGAGGCTTGAGACGCCGCACCGCTCGGGAGGGCGAAAGCGCCTGAGGCCATCGGCTCGCAGTCTGTTGATCCTCGGCGGCGCCGCGCTGCATTGCGGATGTGTGTCTTCATGGTTCTCGCAGATGCTCTTTGGCGTCCGAGGTGATGCGTCGTTCCCTGCCTCGTGCCCAGTGCGGTCACCGCTCGGGGCATAGCCGCTGCGAGATGCTGGGCGCTCCAGTCATAGCGGTGGACGGGATTCGTCTGCTACCGCGTCAAAAGCCGCAGTCGCAGGTGCCGCGGCGTCGGCGAGTGTCACTGGTCGCCGTCCGAGAGAATGGTCCGGCTGTAAGCGTCCGGGGTGGGGCCGACGGACGAGGCTTCGGATGCCGAGTCGTGACTCGGCGATTCCCCCCGTTCGTGACGGGACCACCAGGCATCGGCATCTTCCAAAGACCAAGCCGACGCTTCGGGACATTTCTTGAGCAGATTGGCTAGGTCGCGTGCCGTCTGCGGGCGTTTGGCCGGAGATTTTTCCAAACAGGCCAGGATGGCGTACTCGAGTGGCTCGGAGAACCGCTTCCCAACCCGCTTCGACGGCGGCTCCGGCATCTCTTGTACGTGCTTACGAGCCAGTTCGCTAAAGTCATGAACGTCAAAGACGGGTCGGCCGGTGAGCAGGAAATACCCGACCGCTCCAACGCTGTAAATATCGCTGCGAGCGTCGACCGCCATCGGAGACTGGATTGCTTCAGGCGACATGTACAACGGCGTTCCGGCCAGGCCTCCATCGCCCGAGCTCGGGTGCTCAGCCGCGACGTCCTTGACCAGACCGAAGTCCAAGACTTTGACGACATCCGGCTCGCCGCCGCGACGGTTCAGCATGACGTTCGCCGGCTTGATATCGCGGTGCACCAGCCCTTGGGCATGCGCTTCGAAGAGCGATCCACAAACCTGTCGCAGAATGTGGATGACGCGTCCGGCCGGCTGCGGACCATACCCATCCACCAGCCGCTGCAGGTCGATCCCATCCAGATATTCCATCGCGTAGTAAAACACGCCCTCCGGTGTCCGCCCATAGTCGTAAATCACGACCGTGCTGGGATGGTTCAGTTGGCAAGTGATTTGCACTTCCCGTTCGAAGCGTGCGATGGCGGTGTCGTTCATTTTGTCGACGTCCAACATCTTGATGGCCGTCGGACGCCGCAGCAGCGCATGCCGGGCGCGGTAGACCACGCCCATCGCCCCCTCACCGATTTTCTGCTCCAGTGTATACTGCCCCAACCGCTGAGCTTCAATGGCCGCTTTCGCCGCTTTGCGTCGCAGACGAGCAACAATAAGGCCAAACACCAAAAGGCTGATTGCGCTGGCCACCAACAGGACGTAAAGGGCCAGAAAAACGCGGCGGAGGATCGTGAGCGGACGAAATGCTTCGGCCACGTCCAGTTCGGTCGCGACGCCCAGGTCGAGTTCCGGCAGCCACGTCCATGCTCCCACTACCATCACGCCGCGATAGTCCCGGTACCCGTCAACGTCGACTCCTGATTCGCCCGTCACACCGCTGGCCGCCATCCGCGTCAAAGACATCTCCGAGCGACGGCGTGTCGGTCGGTAACCAGCCGTCATATCCCCGCCCGGATCGCGAATCATCACGTTCAAAATCGAGCGGACATGAGGCTGGTCCGGCAAAATGCCCAGCAGAATCAGGTCCTCGTCGAAGCGACTGTTGGAGACCATCACGCCTTCGCGATTGAACGCGTACGTCTCCCCCGACTCGCCGATCCGCCCCAACTGAAGAATCTCCGTGAATTCGCGCTCCGGGCGAAGCTGAAGGGCCAGCGCTCCCACCACACGAAAGTTCGTGTCACGGATCGGAGCACACGCATACATGGTCGGCACGCCCGTGCGAAGCTCACCCGAGTCGTCTTTCATCATCACCGCGCTCGGGAAAGGCACCGACACGACCGACGCGCCGTTCAACACCCGCTCCAAAAACGATTCGTACGGCTGGATGCCCTGCTGGCCCACAAGCATGGGATACGAGGAAGCCACGATTTGCATTTGACGGTCGGCCACGAAGTAACCATTTAGACCGGCCGTCGCCAGTTCGGGAGCTAGGCTCTTGTCGAGTTCTTTGCGGGCCGCCTCCAGAACCGCCGACTGGTCGGCATCCGCCTCGTCGGTAATCCCCAAAAGCGGATAGACCGCCCGACGCACCTCCGGATCGTTGGCCATGGTTTCGGCCAACTTGCGTTGAACTTCGAACCACTTCTTCAGCATGGCCGTTTCGGTGGCCAGAAGAGTGGTTAACTGGGATCGCAGCGAGTCTCTCATCGTCTGTTCGATCGCTCGCCGCACCCAGAAACCGATGGAAGCCAGCACCAGCACGGCCAGCAGAGGCCAGAGCCAGAACTGCCGTTGGATGAACCGCCCGGTGCTCGAAAGCGACCGCTCGAAGCTGCGGCCGCCCCAGGTCATGCGACGCCGTTGCGCAGACGACTTGGCTTTCTGAGGGTTCCAGAATTTGCGGAAAAGACCGGCCATAGCGCGAATAGGGCCCAATTTTTTCCCGAAGTGATTCCCAGACGAACTGTTGTTGCTATCTTACGCCGCCGTCCCCGCTTAAGCAAACCGTTTTCTTTCGGCAGAATCCGAAGACGCACGCAGGGACGATTTGACGGAGTATGTTGTCCCAGAACAGTTTGGGGATACGGGCTCCGGAGACCGCCAGCGCTCTGCCTTATGTGTTTCCTTGTCAAACCGTTGCGGCCAGACGCTCGAGCGGCCGCTGTCGAAACAGGGACTACGGTTGCACATCCTCGCCGCCGCTCGGTGAAAACGCCATCGGTCAGCGAAATAAGCCGTTCGGGACCTCACGAGCCGAATCGTCCGAAGAAGGTGATACCGTGTCGTGTCTGGGCATTAAAACGCTCGTGCTCTTTCAAGGACATTCAGGGACATCGGTAGACACGCCTGTCGATTTCCGTGACAATTCGCGCGGTCAATGGGGACGCATACTTTGTTAACCGCCCGCGCCCATCGACGCGACTCCATTCCCAATCCTTTCTGTGAGGCAAGTAGTGTCGGGTGGGCATCGCCCACCATATAGAGAGGGACATCAGACGAAAGCCGCTTTTGGGTGGGCAGTGGCCACCCCAGGGCTGCTGCCAAGAGTGCCGACTTTCACGACCCGGTTTTCTCTGTCCGAGGAAGACCGGAGACTCAGGAATCCCGAAAGACGCCGGAGCCGTTGATGCGTTTGGCTGCTCACGTTGCGGCCAAATCTGTGTCTCTCGTCCAGGAGGTCGAAATCTGTGGGCAAGGATTTTAGACTCGGGGGGGCCGGTTTCGATTCGCCGTGCGGAAGAGCCGCTGCCCAGACCGCAGCTTCGGGCTGGTTAGGACACGACAAGAAGGAGAACCTGATGGCGACGGAATCCCTGGTCGAATGTGCTCGAAAGCAGATCGATTTCGCCCGGAATTACACGCTCGGCTTGTTGGAAGGCTTGGACGATGCTCTGTGGTTTCAGCAGCCTGAGGGATGTCCCACTCACATTGCTTGGCAAGTCGGCCACCTGGCGGCGACGGAGTACCTTCTGACGGTCTTCCGACTGCGCGGTCGAGAACGCGGCGACGACCAGATCATGCCCAAAGATCTCATCCGCCAGTTCGGAAAGGCCAGTCAACCGAACCCCAATCCGGCCGCCAATCCCTCGCCCGAGCAGCTCCGCGCGACACTTCACGCTGTCCACGAGCTGGCGATGGCCGAACTGCCTCGGTACAGCGATGCCGACCTTCAAGACACCGTTATCGAGCCCTACGCGGCCTACAATACCAAACTCGGCTCGCTCCTTTTCTGCGCCCATCACGAAATGCTTCACGCGGGGCAGATCGGCCTTTTGCGGCGGCAGTTGGGGCTGGAGCCCCAACGTTGAGCCCGTTCGTGTCGATGCACGGGGCAATTGAATCCGCCCTCGGGGCCCGCTAGAATCGCTCGCTCCACCGGACATGCTGTGTCTGTCCGCATTTCAGACACTCTTTTCAGCCCCTGCCGAGCGGGGCATGAAACTCGATCGGGGAGAAGACATCGTGAGCGAGAACTCGAAATTGCGGATCGCCGTCATCGGCGGAGACGGTACGGGGCCGGAAGTCACGGCCGAAGCGATGAAGGTGTTGGACGCCGTTTGCAAACTGGAAGGCATCGAGTATGAGTCGAAAGAGTACGACTACGGCGGCGATCGCTATTTGCGGACGGGCGAGGTTCTGCCGGAGGGCGCCATCGAGGACCTGTCGACCTATGACGCCATCCTGCTCGGGGCAATCGGTCACCCCGACGTGGAACCGGGCATCCTGGAAAGGGGCCTGCTATTGGAACTTCGGTTCAGGATGGATCAGTACATTAACCTGCGTCCGGTCAAGCTCTACCAGGGTGTTGAAACGCCGCTGAAGGACAAGGGGCCGGAGGACATTGACTTCGTCGTCGTCCGGGAAAACACCGAAGACCTCTACGCCGGCGTCGGCGGATTTCTGAGAAAGGGCTCGCCGCACGAGGTCGCGATGCAGACGGCCATCTACACGCGCCGGGGCTGCGAACGCTGCATCCGGTGGGCCTTCGAGTACACTCGCAAACGCAACAATCCTAAGGGCAAGCGGCTGACTCTGGTTGCCAAAACCAACGTCTTGACGTATGGCCACGATCTGTGGTGGCGGACGTTCCAAGACGTGGCCAAGGAATATCCAGATGTTGAAGCCGATTACAATCACGTCGACGCCTGCTGCATGTGGATGGTGAAAAACCCCGAATACTACGACGTGATCGTGACCACCAACATGTTCGGCGACATCATCACCGATTTGGCGGCGATTTTGCAGGGCGGCATGGGCGTGGCGGCCGGCGGGAACATCAACCCCGAGCCGGGCGGAACC
>JAADHY010000191.1 GCA_013151585.1 Planctomycetota bacterium | reverse complement strand
TGGTGATCGAGGCGTGTGCCGTGCCGGAAGTCGACGGACCACCCCCGGCTCGCAAAGGACGACCGGATTTCGCCGCTCCTGGCCGCATCCGGACACCGCCTCTCGAATCGGTCCGGCGAGAGTTCCGACGAGCCGAAACCTGGTATAGAAAGCTAGGTGTTGACTCGCACCTGATGCTGGCTGTTAGCGACGACGGCACCGGACCGGCCGGATCGCAACAAGCCCTCCTTGCCTTCTTGCGCGGGATGGGGCTGTCCGGCCCGGCCCGACCACCCGGGCCGCGAGCGGCCGTTGTCGCTTCGCTGCCCGACGCCGAAGCCCGCCAACACGCTCAGTTCGACCAGCTCGCCGCCTTCACCCAGACCCTGATGCATCGAAGCGCAAAAGTCCGCGACCGATTCTGGTCAAAGGCCGACCGCTCCTCGGTCGAGGCCTGGGTTCGGTCCACCGAGTTCTACCGGAACTACATCTGGGACGAAATGATCGGCCGCTTGCCCGAAACGAGTCTGCCGCCTAATCCACGAACACGACGCATCCTTGATACCAAGGCGTACACCGGTTACGAAGTCATGCTGGATGCGTATCCGGACGTGATCGCCGCCGGCATTCTGCTGCTGCCGAAGGGCTTAAAACCGAACGAAAAGCGGCCCGTCGTCGTCTGCCAACACGGACTGGAGGGAACGCCGATGGACACGATCACGACGGAAGGTCGCGCTTACGCGGCCTATAAAGCTTTTAGCGCTGAGCTGGCTAAACGCGGATTCATCGTCTACGCGCCACAAAACCCGTATCGAGGAGGGCACGAGTTCCGGACGATCCAACGCAAATCGAACCCGCTGAAACGCTCTCTGTTCAGCTACATCCTGCGGCAGCACCAGCAAACTTTGCAATGGCTCTCATCCCTTCCCAACGTGGACCCCACTCGGATCGGCTTCTACGGTCTTTCGTACGGAGGCAAGACGGCCGTCCGCGTGTCTCCTTTGCTGAAACAATATGCTCTGTCGATCTGCTCGGCCGATTTCAACGAATGGATCCGCAAAAACGTCAGCAGCGAAGATCGCTACAGCTATGTCTTCACCGGCGAGTACGAGATGTTCGAGTGGAACATGGGGCACGTGGCCAACTATGCTGAGCTGGCCTCGCTCATGGTACCGCGGCCGTTCATGGTCGAACGGGGGCATCGGGACGGAGTGGCTCCGGACGAGTGGGTCGCTTGGGAATACGCCAAGGTGCGCCGAGTGTACGACGAACTGGGGATCGGCGATCGAACGGAGATCGAGTTTTTCAACGGCCCCCACACCATCAACGGCCAAGGAACCTACTGCTTCCTGCACCGTTTTTTGAATCCTCCGGGCGACTCGAACGGAAAATCCGCGAGATGAGATGGGGGCGGATAAGGCGAAACCGGTTTGGAAGTCCTCGCACCCCGCGGCGCAGCCGTCGGGGAACTTAACCTGCCGTTCTGGTGGCACCTAGGTTTTTCCCGTCTGCGACGAGCTCGTCGCAAGAGGTATCGAGTTGATCGGCCGCAAAGTCCAGCCCGCCTGGGACGCCGTCGGCGCTGCTTCCACGATGCAAGTCTCCACGCGCTAAAGAATCCCGTCCCTCTCGACAACGGCGATCGCGCAGCCACGGCGAAAGTTGCGAAGTTGCCAGCTTCGGGAGAATGCTTCGCGACGGCTTCCCGCTGCCCCGATGCAGGCCGAATCGACCCCGGTCCTCCGCCTCGTCTCATCGCACGGTCGGTTGTGGCTCGCCCTGAGAGACCTACAACGACCGGGATCAGCAACCATGATGAGCGTCTTCGGCCCTGCCGCCGACGCGGCTTTCTCGTCCGGGGCCCATAGGTAGAAACAGACTTCGAGAAACCTCAGTCCGAGTCGGACCGATCCCCAGCGCGACCGCCTGCCCTGCCACCGCATTCGAAATCTGAGTTATAAATACACCGACCTTCGCTCACCTCCCGCAGGTTTCTTAGTTTGTCTACTCTGGCGTCCTTCCCAGTTGTCACGGAAGGAAAACCGCTACATTCGATAAATCTTAATAATTTGACACAACCCGCACTTCCGATCTAACCGGTAGCTGGCCGCGCGGGGCGGATCGCTGGGAAAAGGCCCCGTGAGCTGGCGCCTCGGGTTTGTCGGCAAGAAGGGTTCATTGACATCTTGTCAGTAATTGCCCGTTAGGGACCGTCAGAAAATAACGTGCTCATTTCGTAGGATGGACATCCCCGTCCGTCGCCTTTTCGACGATCTAGAGAGCCCATCCTATATCTCGAGCCACACAACTTGTTTGTTTTCTGATGGGGCTTTACCGCCGCTCCGACGGCTTTCTTGGTGGAAAGACGCATCGAGCGGCGAAACTCGTCAACCCGGATGATTCCCCTACGCGTCCCGTCGGGCGCAAACAAAGTGGAATCGTGCGATCCCGATACCGCGACCGGTTTGTTCGCTTCGCGGGGGCAAGACGTGGGCACGAAGCCGATCAAGCGAGCTCTGGCTGGATCACCTTCGGCGGCAGCCGGGTGATCTGTCAAATCGACTGGCAGAGATGGTCCTGCCCATCAGAGACCGGAGTTGGCAGGGGCGAGCCCGTCCCCTGGCGCGACACAAAATGCAGGCCAAACGGCTGTGTCAAAGATGGAATTGAAATGAGCTGGGTGGCCACCGGGTACGGTGGTCATGGACATGATGCATAAAGATAGCGAGGACGTTCTTATGCGGCGGTTGTCGGTTCTTTTGAGCGTAAGTCTAGCCGTTCTGTTAGGCACGCACGTGAGCGGTTACTGCCAGGATGATCATGGAAGCCGTTGTGAGACGGCTCGGCGTCAAACCGAATCGTCGATGCAGCCGTTTTCCCGGACCCGGGGTGAAGCTCGCAAGCAAGCTCTCTCGACGGAGCGGTCGCGATCCAGTGGGCTGTCGGTCGAAGAAGAGTTGCGGGCGCTCCGGAGCCGGGTCGAGCAGCTCGAGCTCCTGTCGAGCAGCTCTGCCCAGCCGCACGGATCGGTCCCGGCGTCCACCGACAGCGTTTCGGAGCCAATCCGCCGAGCCAGCTACGAAGAGAGCGGGGAACCGTCAGGCTTGTTGCCCCGGTTTTATGTCGACTACGACAAAGGGTTCGTTTTGCGGCCTTATGACAAAGAGGCGACGCCGTTCGAACTGAAAACTCGAATGCGCATGCAATTTCGATACGTGGGCCTGCAGCGGGATCGCAAGTTCTGGACCGACAATGCCGGCGTCACCCACGTGATTTCGCCTCGGAACGATTTTGAGATTGAGCGTGGCCGGCTCGAGTTTTCGGGGTTCTTTTTCGATCCGAACCTCGAGTATTACATCAACATCGACGCGGACACCGACGACCAGCACCGCGCTATCTTCCACGATTTCTGGATCAACTATGTTTTCACCGACGCGCTGACGGTTTACATCGGCAAGGCCTTCGTCCCGGGCAGCCGGAGCTGGCTGGACGGATCGACGCGAACGCATTTGGCCGACCGTTCCATGGCCACGACGTTCTTTCGGCCGGACCGATCGATCGGAATCTGGGCGATCGGAGAACCGATCGAAGATTTCCACTATCGATTCATGGTGGGCAATGGGTACAACACGACGGATTTGAAGCCATCTCAAGTGGACGAGCAATTCGTTTACTCGGGATCAATTTGGTGGGAGCCTCTGGGAAGTTTTGGAAAAGGATACGCCGATCTGGAGCATCGCGAAGCTCCCGTCGTTCGGATCGGAACCAGCTTCAGCTATGGGTCCGAGAAGCCTCAGGACACGGGCGACAGCTTCGCGGAGGAGAAGTTCGCCAGGCTCAGCGACGGCACCCGGCTGATCGATTCTGGGGCGCTCGCCCCCGGAGTGACGGTCAACTCGTTTGATATTTACGTGTGGGCTATTGACGCGGCGCTAAAGTACCAAGGCTGGAGCGCCAACGCCGAGTACTATTTTCGTTGGCTGACCGATTTTGGCGCCACGGGCGGAGCCATTCCACACACGCAGCTCTATACAGACGGTTTCTACGTTGACGTGGGCAAAATGATCGTCCCGCACCATTTGGAGCTGGTGGGCCGGATTTCTTTGGTCGACGGTTTCTATGGAGATTCCTGGGAATACGCCGCGGGCGTGAACTGGTACATCAACGGCAAACACAGCAACAAGCTGACCTTCGACATCGCAATCCTGGACGGTTCGCCCACGCGGAACTCCGGGCCGAACTTCGAAGCGGGTATGGATGGAGTGCTCTATCGACTTCAGTGGCAAATCGCCGCGTATTGACGGCGGTCGAATCGTCAGCAAAGCGAACCGCCGCCGGGCCGGAGGCCTTACTCACTGCGTGAAAACTGGGTCACATCCCGGTACCGGTATGTTCCCCCGTTTTGGCGGGCCAGCCGTTTCAGAAAGTTGTCGACGGGGACGTCCGGGCCTTTGCCGAACTCGATGCAATGGATTTTGGTGCGACCGCGGTTGATCCGGCGGATCTCGTCCAAATCGGCGGCGGTGAGCTGCGGCTGATCCGCGTCCGTCAGGAAAAAGATGTGCTCCGGGCTGTAGGAGAGGGCACGCTTCAGCGCGGGCAAGTGGTCCGTACCGCCGTCGGCGTGGATGCTGGCGATGAATTGGCGAGCAAGCGTTCGGTTAATGTCCGTCGCCCAGAACAGACGACGTTTGCCATCCGGCGTCGACATCTCCCGCACGGCCTGGTTGTAAAAGACGATCTGGAACTGCTGCGTGGCGTCGAGCGATTGCAGACTGGCAATCAGCTCGGCCTTGGCCACGCGAATGGCCTTGTAGCTGTCCATGCTGCCGGATCGGTCCAGCACGTAAACGAAGCGAGTGCCCTTGGCTCGGATGTTGAAAAACGACGTCTCACCTTGTCCCGCTGCCGGGCTGGGCACCGAGGCCGCGACGCCTGAGGATTGCAGCAAGTCGTCGGCGCGAGCGGGCAAGGAGGAAACCGTCGGAGCTCCGGGACCGACCACCGAGGGGGCATCCACCTTCGGCAGCTCCAGCAGCCGGGCCAAGTCGGTCTCCATGTGGTCGGGGAGCGGATCAGGGGCCAACGCCTCGGAGGCCTGCGTCTGAGGCTGCTGTTGACCGGCGGCGTCTTCGATCGCTTGTTGCGGCTCTGTATCGCCAGCCGCTTTCAAGTAAATGCCCACTTCGCGGTATTCGGCCTCGCCCGGCCCGGCCAACCCGCCCGGCCCGCAGCTCCGGAGCGTCGTGGCGAAAGCGGCCAACAGCGCCGCATGCAACACGAGCGACACAATCCAGCTTGGCAGCGACGGCGTGCCCTCTCGCACACGAATCGCCATCCGGCGCGGCAGCGATAGAGACGCTGTTCGAATTGAACGGCTGCCTCGCGTCATCATCCCCCTCGTCGGTTATGGGGTCGCCGGACGGGCTTCCGCCCCCGACTCATGTTCGCCCGCCCTTCTTAATTGTTCCAAATACCGCTTGGTTACGTCTACAGGCAAAACGCCGTCGGGCGGGACAAAACGAAAAGCATCGTCTGCAACGGCCGTGCGCAGCACCACACGAGTAAAGTCCAATGTGGCCATGGGCCGGGCCAATTCCTGCCCGGGAATCCGTTTCAAGTACAAAAATCGACGAGGGAAATCACTTTCGTCTAAGTACACGCGGACGCCGTCAGGCACGTAGTCAGGCAGTCCCTGTCTTGCCCGGCGTCCCTGTTTTCGCCAAGTTTCCCGGAACTCGTCGCTCCACCAACCCTCGATCACGGTGAATCGACGGCCGTCGATCGTTTCCGCGCGGGCTTGTCCGAAATCCATATTTCGTTCCAGCGAGGCCAAGAGCCCAGAAAGCCCGCCCAGCCCCAACTCGGCGATCAGCAAGTTTGCGGGCGCATCGGGTTGGGCCACCGCGGCGCGTAGAATCTGCCGGACGTCCCGGCGCGTGATCTCGACCTCCTCACCGATCTGCAGCCGAGTCGACAGAACTTGACCATCACACACTTCCAACAGCGAGCCGCTAGTGTTTCCCACCTGAAGCCGCAACTGCAGGCGGAGCTTCAGGTCGCGGCCTTGGATGTATTCTCCTGTCACCGCAAATTTGCGACTTCCGATCACAACCGTTTCCAGCACATCCGCCCGGAAGGGCTGATAGTCGATCAGCTTTTGCCGGACCAACTGCAGAATGTGCTCGCCGCTGGCCGAGCGAATGTTGCCGGACGCGGCCACACCAGCCGGGTCATTGGCATCCGGTGGGGCATCGCTCGCTCGATCGGCTGAACCCGGCTGACGACCGCCAAATTGACGAGGCCGGGGCTGACGAATGGGGAGCGAGGGCGGAGAGGCCGCCCGCTGGTCGGTTTCTGGCGGGGCGAAAGCGGCCCCGCCGCGCGAGGAGACCGCGCTCGTCGGCCACACGTCTGGTCCGGCCGCGGCCAAACCAAGGCCCAGCACGAGCATTGCCGCCAGTGTCAATTTGGAGAGCCTTTTCATGTTGGTGCGAAAATGCCGGATTTGCCAAAGATTCCGGTCGGAACAGCCGAAGAAAGAAACAACGCGACTATGTTCCGAGAGCAAGGGCGTGCCATCGGTGCGAACGGATTCGTCGGGTGGCGCGCTGGTCTGTGCGGGCCGCGCCCGATTCGTGGCCGTGTCAAGGACGACCCCGGTCCGGTCGGGCCGCGGCTGGTTCCGGATGGCGGGGTGTGCACCAAGCAAACCCGCGCCGGCCCGTATGTTAACGAGTGCCAACCAATCAGGTCGACATCAAAACCGAGGGTGAGTCTCAGGTCGAGGGGACGCGTGTAATGAGATACTATTTCTTGGCTCTGTGCACATTGGTGATCGTGTGCGTTGGCTGCCAGATCGATGGCCAGCAGATTATCGACAAAGGCGAATACTACGCCCCGCCGGCCGCGATGATGGAGCGACCCGGACCGATGGTCGACGGCCCCGGACCAGGCGTGATGCCGATGCTGGCCGAGCCGGCCACGCGCACCTTCGCGACCCAGACGACCCAGGTGCGCTTCATTGAGCCGAAAGGGATGCAGATCGGCTGGCAGGTCGGAGAGACCTTTGCGGAGAATCAGTTGACGGCACCGGCACGATACAACTTCGAGCAGGGAGCCACCTATCGACTGAAATTGACGAACATCCCCGGACGCGAGGGGCTGGTGCTCTATCCATCCCTGCAGGTCTATCCGGCTCACCCGACCACAGACGCCTACCTTGCCCACAACAGCGTGCCCATCGAGATCACCGACGAAGACTTGGACCAGGTCGAAAGCAACAACTTTGTCACGAAGGTGATCTATCTTCCGGATCCCAAGTATCAAGAGTTGGCGATCGCTGGCGTCGAGACGCTCGTCTCGACGCGGCTGGAGCCGGGCGTGGATCCGGTTGCCGAAGCAGACCGACGTGGGACGATTCTCGCCGTGCTGCGAATGGGCAACATGGACTTGGAGATGCCCAGTACAGCAAGCAGTGCTCCGAAACCGGCCAGCGCCGACGCGACTGACCCGGCCGACGGCGGCGAGGTCCAGCAGGTGTCGTACACGGCCCCGGACGGAGAAAAAGGCCAGTTTGTCGCACCGGTCCCCGTGGCCAAGATGAGCGAGACGGAGGGGGGCGTCCCAGGACCGATGATGATGGGCACGGTCGGCGGACCAGGCCAGCCGGCTTACAGTCCGATTTCCGGGGCTCCGGGCATGCCCGTCTGGGGACAGCCGGTCACCGCCACACCCATCGGCTTGCCGGGACCACCTCATCTGCCGCTGGGCAAACCCGCGGCGCTGAAATCGCACACCATTCGGAACCTCACCAAGATGGAGTTGCCTCCGCCGCCCGATCAGCTCTTGATCGACGTCAAGCATTCGCCTGGCCTGCGGATGCCCGAACCGGTCAAACACATTCAATATTCGGAAACGCACCCCAGCTACAAACCAGGACAGGTGGCGTATCCCAAGTGGTATTTGCAACAGCCGCCTGCCGCAAATTGAAATCTGGCAGAACGCCTCACAAAATAAGAACGCGTTTCCACACCGACGGAAGCCGATTGGACGATCGCTCGAGAGACAGCCGTGAGGGGGAGGGAAACCTAGCGGAGAGCAAGCAGCCCCACTTGTTCCATGACCGAACGCGGCCCGACGGTCGCAATCAAAGTATCAAGGTACCGTGGGCTTAGCTGCCCGAGAATCGTCCTCAGAGCCCTCCGCGGTCAAAGCGTCTGACATTCGCAAACGTTCCGGCAAGAACAGCAGCGTTTGGATCGCGGAGCGCTTCGCGATTTTGTTGACCCATTTCGCACTCACCCAAACGGACATTAGTCCAAACGGACATTAGCGCACGACGAGCCCATCTCGACGTTCAAAGGCATTGAGTGCACTTGACGCGCCTATTACCGTCCGAAGACTCCCAACTCTCCACACGAAATGCAAGACGGATGAACGGCCTGGTCTCGCGCATCTGGACAATCGCGGCTCTGCTGATCAGCGGGATTCTGCTTGGCCAGCCGCTCGCCGCTCAACCTCCGTCGGCGGGCGTCTACCAACCGCTGAACCCGCTGACCGAGCCGGGATTGGCCGGGCAGTGGCATCGCGCCTTTGCCGCCGCTACACAGCAGCAAGCGTGGTTCCAGCCAGTGCGCTTCCGCTTGCCGACAGCCGGCGTCATTACGGTCTACAACGGCGACGTCGAGAAATCGCTTAGCATGAAAGCCCCCGCTCGGATCGGTCTGCTGGTTGGCCGGACCTATCGCATCCGCATCAGCGGAATGCCGGAGCTTCCTGGCATCGAGTTGTACCCGTCGATTGAAGTGCTCGACCGGCTCCATCCGCCCCCGGGGCACGAGCTGGACTTTCCGGTGCCCATCGACTTCACTTTGGACGAAATCCGCGCTGCGCTGGACGGCCAGCTCATTACTCGCGTGGTCTACCTGGAACAACCTCAGCTCGCCACCCCCATCGCGGCTGACGGATCATTGCCCGTTCGCGTCGTCTCGCCGCGCCAGAATCTCTTGGCCGAGGCGGATCGGTTGGGACGTCCGATGGTCGTGATCCGTTTGGGCGGCCGGACTCCGAGCGGGCCGCAGGATCGCGCCTTCTTCGGCGAATGTCCGCCCGTCGCCGAACTGGCTTCGGCCCAGCAGGCAGAGGCCCGGCGCCGCTCTTATCCGCCCGACGCGCCACGTCGGTATCCGGACGAGTACATTTTCGACGGAGGCGATCGGGACATGCCGATCCACTACGGTCCCTTTCATCGGCTCGGGGTGGATACCGAAGACACGATTGCCGAATACGTCGATCACACGGGCGACCGTCATGTGAAGCCGACCAACCGAGTCGCCATCTACGCGCCCCGTTTTGCAGCGATACGAACGGCGTGTGTCGTTGGAGCGGGGACGGCCGTCGCCCATCTGGCCAGCGCGCGGGTGCTGGAGCGGAACTCGGGGCTGAGCGCCCGACGGGCTCCCACGCTCTCTCAAGAACACTTGCCGCTCGGATCCGTCCGCGTGCGATCTCGCGCCAGCGGTCTGGAAATGGAACGCCTTCCGGTCACCGTTGCCAACGAACAGCGCTTGGCCGGCCATACAAAGCTGCTGAACGCCTTTGAAGACATCGCGTTCCTCTGGACCGGCCAGTTCGCCCGAACCAACGAAGCACGGCTGGCGTATTGCATCGCGGCCGCCTTCCAGTGGTCGCGGACGGACTATCCCGTCATCACCGCGGCCGATCGTTCTTCCCACGAAGTCTCCAGCCGGTTCAAGCCGGAAGTGCTCATCTCGATCAGCGACGAACACAAACGCAAGGGCGAGCTGCGGATCGTCAAACTGGCGGACAAAAAGGTCGCCAAACCCGGCGATGTCGTAACCTTCACCATTCGCTACGACAACTTGGGCGATCGAACGCTTTACCACGTTCGGATTGTGGACAACTTGACGCCTCGATTGGAATTCATCGAGGACAGTGCCACATCGGACCGGGCCGGCGATGTCAAGATCACCGATAACGAAGAAGGAAGTGTCGTTCTCGAATTCAAGCTCGATGATCCCCTGCCCGGGCACACGGGTGGCGTGATCACGTTTCAGGCGCGGGTGCGATAGAGGCTGCGGTCGGCCGAGATGGAAGGGCTCGATGGACGGCCTGGCCCACCGAGTTCGGCGAGCGCCTT
>JAADHY010000648.1 GCA_013151585.1 Planctomycetota bacterium | reverse complement strand
CGACTCAGGCCCCGTCTCTTTATTTCGGCTAGGAACGACCGATGGAAACCGGCATTTCCGAACAACCGGCGCCACCGGATCAGCCGGATTTCCTTGCCTAAGCCGCAAGGTTTATCAGCTTTTGGGTGCGCGTGCGGGGCGCATCAACAAAGCGGCACGTTGCGTTCGAAGGCACACGTGCCGCTTCACGGTCAGCCCCGAGGCGATCGTTGGCTCTCGAGGGCTCGAAACGAACCTATCGGAGAGGGTCCAGAAAAGCACGAAACGTGCTTTCTCGGGCCCTCTTTCCTGCTAATCCGTCAGCTCAAATGTGAATTCCGTGTTTTCTTCGGAGACGTTGGCTGTCAGTCCGGACTTGTCGGGATTTGCATATTTTGTGGGAAGCAAGTTTCGCGGACGGGCCTCCTTCCGTCTTCGTTGCGCTGCAGCAGCCGCGGCGGCTTCGTATTCTTCCCCTTCCCCGGATTCGCTCGCATCCGCGGCCCCGCCAGCAGACTCGAACTTCACGATTTTCACTTTGTAGGCTCCGGCTAAAACCCCGTCCCCAGGCTTGTAAGTCGTCAGCTTGGCGACGCCATCAGCGTCGGTCGTGCCGCTAGCCCCTTTCCCGTCCGACGCCTCCGGAACGAAAGTCACCACAGCTCCTTCCACCGGCTCCCCTTTGTACTTCACCGTCACGGTGACTGGGATCGTTGCCGGGCCTTCCGTGCTGCCCGACCCACTCGAGCACCCACTGAATCCCACCAGCAAACCCAGTCCTGCCAGCATCACGTAGCGCGTCCTCATCAGCATTCCCTCCCAAAAGTACCACACGACTCTACCACAAGTTGCTGTTCAAGAAGTTGAAAGAACAGACCGATGCCTGCTCTTTCGCACCTCAGCGCGGCCGCAGCCGAATTCGTCGATCCCAGACACCGCGACATCGGCAAGGTCCGAGCGTCTTGCCGCAGAGAAACGTAGTGCGTGTCGCGGCCCGAATGGCGCGTAGCAGCAACTTGGCCCCAACGCGTTGACGGTAACCACAGGGCCGTTCGTTCGCAAGAGTGCGCATTGCAAAAGACCGGCTGTCGCGCGAATGTCTCTTCGAAAGATGAGCGAGCGGCATCTGAAATCGTCATTCGACTCCGCTGCGGTTTGACCGCCTTTCGTCGCTTTGATCCATGGCGCAAGATCGACAATGCAACGTGAGAGAGATTCGGCGTAGCGCATAAACGCGTGAGGAATTCATCGTCAGTCGCTTGAAGACACGTAGCAGGCCCCGTAGAATCCCTTCGTGCGGAAGGTGGAGTGTGCTCTTCTTTGTGGGCCACCTGAGCCCTCCAGCTAATGCCTGCCTACCATTCTCCCCACCCACCCTGCTTGAGTCCCATGCCGTCTAGACGGGGGCGCGGTATGCGCGTCGTCGGAGCCCGCAGCCCATCGCAATGAGCGAGCAGTCGGGCGGGGTCGGGGTGCGCTGACTGATTTCACGGCGAACACAGGGTTCGTCCGTGGGGCTACTGTTGTTTCTTGGCCAGGTACTTTGGAGGTGTAAAGCATGAGACGAAGAACCCTGACGCGTGGTTTCACTTTGATTGAACTTCTGGTCGTAATCGCGATCATCGCCATCTTGATCGCTTTGCTGCTGCCTGCAGTGCAACAGGCGAGGGAGGCGGCTCGGCGAACGCAATGCCGGAATAACTTGAAGCAACTTGGTCTGGCTCTGCACAACTACCACGATACTTACCGCATGTTTCCGCCGGGGATGGGAGGCACGGACGCACCTGGCTGGAACTGCAATCAGGGAAACGAAGGGATCCTCGCAGGATTCGCAATGATTCTGCCTTTCGTCGACCAAGGCCCGCTTTGGGATCGACTGTCGCAAGGCGACGGAACGTATCCTCCCATGGGGCCTTGTCCGTGGTACAATTACGCGCCGTTCCGAGCGGATGTCGATACGTTTCTCTGTCCGTCTGATCCGGAAGCCGTTGCCACCGGCGCCTCATCCAACGGACGAAACAGCTACGCGTTCAGCGCTGGCGACACGATTCGGGACAACAGCTACAGCACCAGTGTTCGCGGTCTGTTTGCGCGATTCCGCTGCTATTCCATGCGATCGATCCGCGACGGTTCCAGCAACACGATCGCGATGGCGGAAATCGCGATCTTGGCCGCAGGCAACCGAGTGCTCGGCGGCATTACGTGTACAGGGAACAACACGCTGGACCAGAACCCGTCTGTCTGCCTGGCACTGGTCGACCCGGCCGATCCAAATGTTTTCGGCACTTACAACAACTGCGGATGGAACAACCGGGGTCGGCGCTGGGCCGACGGACGAGCTCCCCAGACCCGGTTCTGCACGGTCTTACCCCCCAACAGCCCGAACTGCAACAATGCCAGCCCCAACAACGATGCCAGTTGGGGGCTGTATAGCGCTCAAAGCTATCACTCCGGCGGCGTCAACGTGCTGCTAGCCGATGGGTCCGTGCGATTCATCAGCGACAGTATCGACTCGGGCGATCTCACTCAGCCGCAGGTCGGCGTTACGAGCAATTTGCCGAGTCCTTACGGAGTGTGGGGGGCTCTAGGCTCGAAGAATGGCGGCGAAACCATCGGTGAATTCTGAGTCAACCGCTCGGACTGGGATCGTGCGGCCGCTTCGGCCCACACGCGTACCGTGCGATCCGGCCAGTGCTTTGTCACAGCGAAAGCTAGGGATTGGACGAGTGAGCCAACGGCGCTAGCCGCGGGTGAGGCACCCGACCCGACGCTAGCGCGTGCGGCTCACCGCCCCGCAATTGCGCTGTGACAAAGCACTAAATAAGGAGCCGGCGCTGCGACAAAGATTGCGCGCCGGCTCTTTCCTTGAGCTAACCAGATGGCTTGTCGCGTTATTCCCGGCTCGGCATAATCAAACTTAACTCGTGTCATATTCCCTCTACTTGGCGCTTCCGCCGGAAACGATGCCTATAATCTGAGATCGGCACCGGAAGTCTGTGTCGGGGGCATATCCTTCGGGTTTTGGGGCGGCAACAAACTCCGATCGGGTGGAGTCTTGTCAATCGTTGAAGCTGCGAAGGAGGCGTGTCATGGCAACATTCGTGATGCTTGGGAAGTATTCGTCGGAGTCGGTCCAGGGGATCAGTGCGGACCGGACTAAGAAGGCCGAAGAATTGATTGCCGGGCTGGGCGGCAAGGTCAATTCGGTCTGTGCGATGCTGGGGCCCTACGATTTGTTGCTGATCACAGACTTTCCGGACGTCAAGCAGGCGATGAAAGCTTCACTGGGGCTGGCCAAACAGACGGGCATCTCCTTCACGACCTGCCCGGCGGTCTCGGTCGAAGAATTCGATCAGATGGCGTCGGAAGTGTAGCCGGAGCGTTCCGACAGCGCAGCCCCGCGAGCCGGTGCCGTCGTCATGCCGCTGCTGTCATGCACGGCGGCGGTAAAAAATGCTCATCCACCGATGCGGTCCTGGCCCATCCAGCGCCGCAGCACTTCGGGGACCACAATGCTGCCATCCGGCTGCTGGTAGTTTTCCAAGATAGCGATGATCGCCCGGGAAACTGCGATAGCGGTCCCGTTCAGGGTGTGGACAAACCGCGTGCCCTTGAACTCGGGCGACTTGCAACGGATGCCCAACCGGCGGGCTTGGTAGTCTGTGCAATTCGATGCCGACGTGACCTCAGCGTATTCGCCGCGGCCGGGCATCCAAGCTTCCAAGTCGAACTTGCGGTAGGCCGGCCCGCCCAGATCTGCAGTGCACGTATCGACGACGCGGTAGGGGATGCCGAGCCCCTGAAATAGGTCCTCTTCGATCCGGACGATCTGCTCCAGAAACGCATCCGACGCGGCCGACTCCGGCGCGGTAAAGCCGAACATCTCAACTTTGGTAAACTGGTGGACGCGGAAGATGCCGCGTGTGGCTCGCCCGTGAGCGCCGGCTTCCGTCCGGAAGCAGTGCGAAAGGCCGGCAAAGCGAAGCGGCAATTCCTCCGCTTTCAGAATCTGGTCTTTCAAGAGGCCGCCCAACGTGATCTCGGCCGTGGCGACCAAACTGAGATCCGAGCCTTCGATCGAGTAGATTTGGGATTCCGGCCCTCGAGGCAGAAAGCCAATGCCTTCCAGGACCTCGTCGCGAGCCAAGTCCGGCGTGATATGAAGCGTGAAGCCTTCTGCCCGCAGCTTTTCGACCGCGTACTGTACCAGCGCCAGTTCCAGCAGGACCGCTTCGTTCTTGAGATAATAGAACCCGTGTCCCGCGACGCGAGCACCGCCTTCAAAGTCGATCAGATCGTGTTTTTCTGCCAACGCGACGTGGTCCAAGGGCTCGAACTCAAACTCAGGCACCTCCCCCCACGTGCGCACCACGACATTACCCTTCGGATCGCGGCTGACGGGAGCGTCGGGGTGGGTCAAGTTCGGAATCTGTGCCTGCAACTGACGCAACTCCGTCTCGACCCGGCTCAGCTCTTCGCCGAGTTGCTGAATCTGCTGACGCAGCTCCTTGCCGCGCGCGATCAGCTTTTGCTTTTCTTCCGAATCCGACGTTCTTGGAATCTGGGCAGAAATCTGCTTTTGGTCGTGCCGGAGCTGATCGCTTTGCGCAATGAGTGAGCTTCGCTGCTGGCGCAGTTCCACCAGCCGGTTCACATCGACCTCGACCCCGCGGTTGCGGCAATTCTCGGCCACCAGTTCCGGATTCTCGCAGATGAATTGGAGGTCCAGCATGGGCTTCCCGGTTTTCGCGTGAGTTCGTTTCTCGTCCCTGCTAACGTTATCAACCTTTTCCCAGCGCGTCGCGCAGTTCCGGCCAGAGGTAGGCGCTGGCGCGCGTTCCGCGCCGGAAGTCGATCAGCCGGAACCGCTCATTGGGACTGTGCAAATTATCTGTATTCTGACCCCAGCCCAGCAGAAGTGTATCGACTCCGAGGATTTCTCGGAAGGATGCCACGACCGGAATAGAGCCGCCTTCCCGGATCATCACCGGAGCGACCCCGAAAGCCCGCTCGATCGCTCGGCGGGCTGCGTGCATGGCCGGACTGTTCGGATCGAAAAGGACCGGCTGGCCACCGTGGTGCGGCACAATTTCCATGGTCAGGCCGGGCAAGAGCCGAGCGCGGAGGAACTGTTCCAACGCTTTCAGCAACGCAGACGGATTCTGATCGGGGACCAAACGGCAACTGATCTTGGCAACGGCCGTCGAAGGAACGATCGTCTTTGGCCCTTCACCCGTATGCCCGCTGACCAAGCCGTTGACGTCGCAAGTCGGCCGCGCCCAGCATCGTTCGAGCGGCGAATAGCCGGCTTCTCCCCAACCATCCGTGACTCCCAAGTCCGCAAAAAACGCGGCTGGATCGAAGGGCAATCGAGCCCACTCGGCCCGTTCCTGTTCGGTCAGCGGCCGGACGTCGTCATAAAAGCCCGGGATCTGAACCCGTCCCTGATCGTCGTGTAAGGCGGCAAGCAGCCGGGCCAGTGCTGTCGCCGGATTCGTTACGGCGCCGCCGAAGCTGCCGCTGTGCAAGTCGCGATTTGGGCCGGTTAGCCGGACCTCGCACGCAATGATGCCCCGCAAGCCGTAGGTGATTGCCGGCTGATCAGGACCGAATTGCATCGTGTCGCTGATCACGGCCACGTCGCTCGCGAGCTCCTCGCAGTGGTCCGAGAGAAATCGTTCGAGATTGTCACTGCCGACTTCCTCTTCGCCCTCGATCAAGAAAAGTACGTTCACCGGCAAGTCGCCGTGCGTCCGCGTCCAAGCCTCGACCGACTTGATGTGGGTCAGAAGTTGCCCTTTGTCGTCGGTCGCGCCGCGAGCGTAGACGTAGCCGTCGCGCAGTGACGGTTCAAAGGGCGGTGTCTGCCACTCATCCAGCGGCTCAGGCGGCTGGACGTCGTAATGGCCGTAGATGAGCACCGTCGGTCGATCCGGTTCGCGGCGAGAACGGCCGAGGACGATGGGGTGCCCGTCCGTGGGAACGACTTCGGCGTCCAGCCCGGCCTGAACAAGCTGGTCGCGAGTAAACTTCGCGGCCCGCTGCATGTCGGATCGGTGCCGCGAGTCGGCGCTGACGCTCGCAATGCGCAGATAGTCCATCAGCTCTTCCAGGAACCGGTCGGCATTCTCTTCCAGAAACTTGTCGATGCGCTCCATCGGATTTTCTCGCGTCGTTTCTCAATGGTGATCTCAATCGTGGTCGCGTCACGGTTCTGGCTGGGAAATCGGCTCAGCCGCCACCAGATCTGAACATGCCGACGGCTCAGCAAGTTTCTCTCGTGGAAGGCTCCGAAAAAGGTTCCGCCAAGTCGCTGATCTCCCGGCCGCGCCGAATAACGTTTGCCGTGCCGGAGAAGCGTCGCGGCTGTGCCTCGAAGCGGTGCCGCAAGGAACGCCCCCAGCGGTTCCGAAATCTTCCGGCGGAACTTCAGAATTCGTCGCTGTCGGAAAGGGGAGCGATGTCGGCCTCACTGGGAAGCGACAGAGGTCCGCCGGGCTCATCCGCAAGCCCGGGATCGGCTGTGGCCGCCTCTTGCGGCGGGGCGACCAAAGGGCCGTTCTCGTCCGGCTCGGGGATTGGAACGGGAACGTCTTGACTGAGGTCCAGAGGCAAAGAGGCCTTCTCCGCGGAAGCGGCTCCCGAGACGTTCTTTTTCTTCGGAAGCCGTTTGGCACGTGGCGATGCTTCCTGCTCAACCCGGTACACCAGGTCGCCGATGCGAACTTCGTCGCCGAGGTGCAGTTCCGTTTCTTTCGCAATCCGCGTCCCATTGACCCACACGCCATTCCGACTGCCTAAATCCCGAATCAGTACACGGTCTCCTGCCTGGGCGATACAGCAGTGCTTTCGCGAGACGCGGGGACTGCGTTTGAGGATCACATCGCATCCCGGATGGCGACCGATCAGGATGACCGGCTTGTCGATCGGGATCGCGCGCCCTTTTTCGACGGGTTGCAAGACAATTGCCATCGACGGCCCTCAGCAAGATCAGACCTCGACTGAACGGAGCGCCCCACAGCTCTCCGCTGGGCCGCTCCGCGACGCCAACAGACACACGGCCATCCAGCGCATGCCGGCTCCCCACCTCGGCGCTCACCATGGTAACGTACACCCGGAGAGGAAGAAACCTTGTTTTGGGCAAGTTTAAGTCCTTGACGGGGGAACCTCGCGTGAAGCCCGTCCCATCCCGCACACAGGCGAACCGGAGGCGCAAACGCCCGGCGCGGTGACATGCCCAAAAAAGCCAAACGAGGTGCTGGATGCGGGCCCCGATCGGCGCCTCGTGACAACCATTCACCAAATCTGTGGGATGCACGCCCCTCGTGACTTCCTCGTTTCTTGGCCCCCTGCGTGGCCAACCCGCCCAACTCATGGTACACTGATGACCCCCGTCTGACCCAATACTGGGAGTCACTGCGATGGCCTTCTCGCTCCGACATTCGAAGGGTCGTTGTCGCTTCGCGACGCCGCGAGCTCATTGGCTTCTACTCGTGTGCGCCACTGGGCTTTCGGGCGCAGCCTTTGCCGCTGAGCGGACACCATTCGCCGCGATTCAAAACGCTGAGCTTCGTGTGGTCGTGGACCGGCGCGACGGACGCCTCAGAGAGCTCCTCAATCGACCCACGAATACGAACCTCATCGGAGATGCAAAAAAGGTCGGGGCACTCTGGGAACTGACGCTGAATGCCACCGGTCGGTCGATCTCCGTGTCAGCAAACGACGCCCAGCGATGTCGCGTCGAGTTTTCGGACGGGCCCCGGTCAGCCGATACCGGGCCGGAGTTGCAACTGATTTGGGACCAATTCGCGCAGCCGACCATTTCGGGCCTGGTAGTCCGGGCGATTGTGCAATTGGCCGACGCCGAGCCGGATAGCCAT
>JAADHY010000650.1 GCA_013151585.1 Planctomycetota bacterium | reverse complement strand
ACGCGGCGTCGATTGGCAAATGAAGATCGACGACGCCCGCTGCAAACTGAAAAGCGTCTACCCTAAAATTCTGCTCTGACAAAGCACTAGGGGTTCGCGCGAAACTCAATTCGTGTCCGGCGAAAGCAGTCCGGTGCTCCTGGAGGAACCGTAAACCGGGAACGCAAAGCGAAGGCCGGACGCGCCGAGGGCGTCCGGCCTGCAAAAGACGCGGCTTCCGTGCCACGTCCTCTCGGGGGAGGACGTCCAATGGCGGTAAAGCGTTACGCCTTAGGTCGGTTCCCTTCAGATGCCTTCTTCTGCTTCAGTTGTTTTTGCAGCTCTTCCAACCGCTTTTGCAATTCTTCGACGTGTCGCAGAGTTTCTTCCAGCTTCTTCTCGACGCGTTCCGTCGATTCGGCCTTCTCGTCTTCCAGTTTCTTCAGCCGCCGGAGCAACATGCGATAGGAACCGCCGGGACCGGGAGCGGCATCCAAGTCCAGCTCCCAGTCTTTATCGTCCCACCGGAAGACCCGGGCGCCGACGCCTCGACCGAGCATCCGCTGGACATGCCGGCGGACATCAGGCGGCAGCTTGTCCAGTTCTTCCTCGGTCACGTCCCAGTGTTGGCCGTCCCGTTCGACTTCGATTCGAGCCGGCTTGTGACCTTCTTTGTGGATGGTGATTTTCAGGTTTTCGGGCAATCGCGCCTCCGGCTCCCAGCCAAACACCCACGGCTGGCCGAAGAACCGGAAGTGGAACCGCCGCGGCCCTCTGCGAAACTCCTGCCAGAACCGACCGAACTGTTCGTCGTCCCATGAGGGGGGCTCGACAAAGAACTCTTCCGGTTCTCCTTCGCCCAACTCTTCGACGAGCACGTCCGTTCTCTGCACCGGCTGCACGCGAATCGTTCGGCGCTTGCCCTTTCGAAGAATCTGCAGCTCCATCTCGCGATCTTTCGCTTTCTGGACGGCTTCGACAAGGACCTCCGGAGCCGTGATGTCGGTCTGGTCTGCTTTGACGATGATGTCATATTTTCGCAGGCCCGCCTTGTCGGCCGGCGTGTCCTTGACCACGTCTTGAACGATCAAGCCCACGTTTTCGGGCAGGTCCAACTGAGCTCGGACTTCTTCCGGCACCGGAGCGCAGGCGATGCCCAGCCAGTACTTTTTCTCGACGTGAACAGCCGGCGTCCGATCTTTCGCTCGTTTCCTTCGGTGATGTTGTTTCTCGGCCGCTTGAGCAGTGCCGATCAGCATCCCGATGGCCAGGATCGACGCCAATAGAGTCCACCTTCGCATTGTTCCCGCATACATGGCTCGACCTCCTTCGTCTGTCCAAGGCTGAACCCGAGTTTTTGCCCATCAACATGCGCACGTAGCAAGACTTACTGATAGGACGCGAAACGCGTCGGCTGGACGTCCAGTTCTTCGACCGGCAAAACCAACTGACGCCCGTCGCGGAGCGGCACGGGGATCAACCACCGCTGGGTCCGGACGCGATGGCCGAGTCGTTCCAGTCGCTCGCGCAGCCGCTCGGCCGCTGTTCGCTGCTGCGAGCGCCATAGCTCCTCGGCGTTCAACACGTCCACCACAGGCACATCCAGGACTTCGGTTTCGCCGGAGCGGTGCTGGACGAGCAGACGCAACGACCCGGCTTCGCTCGGCGTGGCGGTCTTCTTCACCGCCTGATCCTCCGCAGTGTCGAACTGTTTCGACCGGGCTGCCACAGGGCCGGGCTGGCGATCTTGCGTCTCCGCGCGCTGGGAACGCGACGTCGGTGTCTGAGCGGTGTGGGCCGCTGCGACCGGTTCAGCTCGACGGATAGTCGTTCGGCTGCTCGGCGTTGGGCTGCGGCTGGCGTCCGTCAGCCACATCAAGCCCGCTCCGAGGCCGAACGCCACCAACCAACTGGCGCAGACGGCTAACAGACGTGTTGTGTGCCAAACCGGCTTTCTCGCGGGGCGCGATCGGACAAGGGCTGCGTCGTCGGTGTGGGCCGCTTGGATCAACCGACCCATGTCCCGCCGCCATGCCCGAGCCTCCAGAAAGGCCAGCGCGCAACGGCGCCAGCCGTCGGGCGTTCGATCCAGCCTTGCCAGCAGCGCCCGCTCGTGCTGCTCGTCCAACTCCCCGTCGACCAGCCGGTCGATCTCGACTTGCGAAACCGGTTGGGGTTGTGTCATTCGCGCTCCTCGGTCCAGTCGTACCTTGCCAATTCCTCGCGAAGACGCTGGCGTGCTCGGTGCAGTCGCGACTCGACCGCCGCCTCGCTGATCCCCAAATGGTCGGCCAGCTCGCGATAGCTCCAATCTTCGGTGTACTTCAGCAGAAGCAGCTCGCGCTGCCGCCGCGTCAAGCGTTCCAAAGCCTGACGGAGCAGCTCCGACCGCTCACTGGCCAGAAGCCAATTGAGCGGGTCGCCGGTGCGCGATGGTGAGTCCGTTTTTCGCTCGGCGTACGTCTCGGCTCGCCGCCGCTGCCGTCCTTGCCGCCGGCGGTACAGCAAGGCCTGACGCACGGCCACGCGGTAGAGCCACCCGGGCAGCTTGGCCGCATCCGCGATCGGTGCCTGCTGCTGGATGGCCGCCAGCGACACCTCCTGCATCACCTCGTCCACCGAGTCGGCATCGCCCAGCCGCGCCCACAGGACCGTACGGAGCCAACGCGCATGGCGAGCCAGCACGTCGGCCCAATCGACGACGGCCCCGTCCGAGCCGGATTGAGAAGCGGCGGCGTCCATGATTCCCAAAAGACAGTTGCCGTGACGGGACGAATCTTGCGGCGATTTTCAGAGAAACCGGCAGTTCCGAAAAAGAGCACCTCTTGCAGTTTGCCGTCTGCGCTTCTCGCAATCCAGCCTGACGGCTCCGTGAGCCGCGCCAGCTCATAGGGTGGGACAAGCTCGTGTACCGGACGCCGGCCCGCTCTACCCGGGCAGGTTTGACAACGAATCGACCGATCCATTCGCGGGCCGGCTCCGCGTTCCGCTCACCTTGCCGGGACTTGGACGCCTGTGGCCACCGACTCGGTGACGAAGTAGTCGATCCCGAGGCGGTCCAACGTGTCAACAGCGAGTCTCAGTAATTCCTGTTGTGACATCGGCTCAGCCGGTCCAGGTAGATGCGCCGGATCTGTTCCTCGCTGGCGTCGGGGAAGCGCCGCCGAAGCCCTTGGAGAAAGAGCGATCGAGCGAAGTCGGACAGTTCGAACGCCTTGCGCAACCGTTCTTCGGGCGTCATTCGTCGCAGAATCTGCAAGTACAAACGATGGTTGGGGTATGGCTTTGGATCGCCCGTCGGCTCGCTGCCTTCTGCTCGACTGTGGATGGCCGCAGACACATACGTGCCGCCGGCATGTCCCGCCCGAGCGCCCCATCCTGGTGTTGTCGAGTCTTCGACCGCCCGTTTAGGCTCGCGCCAGCTCGCGGAGGACCTTCTGCAAGATGCCGCCATGGCGGTAGTACTCGACTTCGATCGGTGTGTCGACCCGACATGTGGTGACGAAGTGGACTTCGTCGCCGTTGGCCTTGCGAGCCGTCACTTCGACGGCCTGTTGGGGTTTCAGGTCGTCCGTCAAAGCGATGTCGAAGACCTCGGTCCCGTCCAGTCCGAGCGTCTCGCGATCCTCCCCTTCGCGGAACTGGAGCGGCAAGACGCCCATCCCGACCAGATTCGACCGATGAATCCGTTCAAACGACTTGGCAATCACGGCACGGATGCCGAGCAGGTACGTCCCCTTCGCCGCCCAGTCTCGTGACGAACCGGTGCCGTATTCGGCGCCGGCCAGCACGATCAGCGGTGTGCCGTCTTCCTTGTACTTCATGGCTGCGTCGTAAATCCACATCTGCTCGCCCGTGGGCAGGTATTTCGTCACGCCGCCTTCGGTGCCGGGGCAAAGCAAGTTCCGCAGCCGGATGTTTGCGAAGGTGCCGCGCGTCATCACGCGGTCGTTGCCGCGTCGGCTGCCGTAGCTGTTGAATTCAGACGGCGTTACCCCCAGTTGTTGCAAGTACTCTCCGGCGGGCGAATCCGGCTTGATCGCTCCGGCCGGGCTGATGTGGTCCGTCGTGACGGAATCGCCGACCGAGACCAGCACGCGGGCCCCCGCGATCGGCTGAATGGGCGGCGGCTCCGGCGGCAGGTCCACGAAAAAGGGCGGTTCTTGCACGTAGGTGCTGGCCGGATCCCACTGATAGAGGTCGCCGCTGCCGCCGTCAATCTGCTGCCATTCGGGCGGTCCTTGGGCCGCCTGAGCGTACTGCTGACGGAACATTTCAGGCGAAAGCGCGCCGGCCATCGTCTCGAGGATTTCCTGCTGCGACGGCCAGATGTCTTTCAGAAACACATCGCGGCCTTCGGTGTCCTGGCCGAGCGGCTCTCGGGTCAAATCGATATCCGTGGTGCCGGCCAGCGCGTAGGCCACAACCAATGGCGGGCTCGCCAAGTAGTTGGCTCGCACGTGCGGATTGATCCGACCTTCGAAATTGCGATTGCCAGACAGCACGGCCGCGGCGACCAAATTGCCCTGCTCGATGGCCTGCACGACCGGTTCCGGCAGCGGCCCACTGTTGCCAATGCACGTCGTGCAACCGTACCCGACGACGTGGAACCCGAGCTGCTCCAGTGGCTCATCGAGCCCGCATTTCTTCAAGTAATCGGTCACGACCCGGCTTCCGGGCGCCAGGCTGGTCTTGACCCACGGCTTGCGACGCAGCCCGCGAGCGACCGCCTTGCGCGCCAGCAAGCCAGCCGCGATCAGCACCGACGGATTGCTCGTGTTCGTGCAGCTTGTAATGGCAGCGATCACGACCGCTCCGTCGGTGATCTCGGCCGAATCGCCGTCGGTCGCCACGCGGACGGGCGCTGTCGGCTGCGGCTTCTTGAAGAGCTGCTCCAGATCGCTGCGGAACTGCTCCTTCATCCGCACCAGCGGAATGCGATCTTGCGGACGCCGGGGCCCGGCCAACGACGGCTCGACCGTCGACAAGTCCAGTTCCAGCGTGCTCGAGTATTCCGGCACCGGTGACTCGGCCGTGCGGAATAGCCCCTGTTCCTTGCAGTACCGCTCGACCAGATCGATCAGGTCTTCGTCGCGGCCGGTCAGACGCAGGTAGTCCAACGTGACGGCGTCCACTGGGAAGAAGCCCATCGTGGCTCCGTACTCGGGGGCCATGTTGGCGAGCGTGGCGCGGTCGGCCAGCGACAGTCGGTCCACGCCTTCGCCATAGAACTCGACGAACTTGCCCACCACGCCGTGCTGACGGAGCATCTGAGTGACGGTCAGCACGGCGTCGGTGGCCGTGGCCCCCTCCGGCAGCTCGCCAGTCAGCTTGAACCCGACGACTTCCGGCGTGAGCATGTAGATCGGCTGGCCGAGCATCACCGCTTCCGCCTCGATGCCGCCCACGCCCCAGCCGACTACGCCCAGCCCGTTGATCATCGTGGTGTGGCTGTCTGTGCCGACCAGGCTGTCGGGAAAAGCGACGCCGTCTCGCGTCAGCACGACCCGAGCCAGGTACTCCAGAT
This sequence comes from Planctomycetota bacterium, assembly GCA_013151585.1. Classification (GTDB taxonomy): domain Bacteria; phylum Planctomycetota; class Planctomycetia; order Planctomycetales; family Planctomycetaceae; genus JAADHY01. The sequence continues at coordinate 2,353 of JAADHY010000650.1, read as the reverse complement.
TCACCTGATGGATGATCCCGGTGGCTGGTGGAATGACCCGGAAGTTGTCGAACGCCTGCTGGGCCCAGCGCAGGAACTGGTATCGCTCCCGGTTCCGTTCGAACTCCCGGCGAACGTTTGCCGCCAAAGCGTCGGGCGTGCCGAAGAAATCCACTTGAACCGAATGGTCGATGATCAAGTCGCACGGGACCAGCGGGTTGATCTTTTTCGGATCGCCGCCCATGCGGACCATGGCACTCCGCAAGGCCGCTAAATCGACGGCGGCCGGAACGCCGGTGAAGTCTTGCAAAACGACCCGGCCTGGCTTGAAAGGAATCTCGGCCGGGTGCGGCGAGTCCGCTTTCCAGTTGGCCAGGCCGGTCACGTCGTCGGCTGTGACGATGAAGCCATCCACGTTCCGCAAACACGCTTCCAACAGCACACGGATCGAATAAGGCAGGCGGTCGATGTCGCCCACGCCGTCCTCGGTCAACTTGCGAAGCCGAAAGATCGTAACTTCCCCGCCGGACGTCTTCAGCGTGGCTTCTGCTCCGAATGGGTTCTTGTCAGACATGTCGGTGGCTCCTCCGGTTCGGTGTGCGTCTTCGACGACCTGCAGACCGCATGGCCGTCCAACTGGGTCGCGTCGGTCATTTTAGGGAGTGGCGACACCGTCGCAAGCAAGACACCGACGCCGCGGAGAAGCTTCGAGAGAAACGCCTCGGAAACCGGTCGGAGAAAGGACCAGAACATTGCTGATTCTGCCGGCTGGCATTAGGCTAGGAAGCGGATGTTGTCGGCTGAGGGGCGAAACGGGCCCGGATCGGCCGGCCGCGCCGTTTGGCGTTGTTATCCCATAGTCTTCAAGCAAATAGATCACCCCTTCCATGACCCGTATGGGAAAAGTTTATTTGGTGGGAGCCGGTCCGGGTGACCCGGGGCTGATTTCGCTGAAGGGTCTCCAGTGTCTGCGCCGAGCCGATTTGGTGTTGTACGATGGCCTGGTCAACCCGCTGCTGTTGCGGCATACGCCGGCGACGGCCGAACGGACCAGCCGGAAGGCCTCGCCGCTCGGTCCGGCCATGAGCCAGCAGGAGATCAACGAGCGTCTGATCGAGGCGGCTCGACAGGGCAAAACCGTCGTGCGGCTCAAAGGCGGGGATCCGTACATCTTCGGCCGGGGCAGCGAGGAGGCCCTGGCGCTGGCGGAGGCCGGTGTTCCCTTTGAGGTGGTCCCGGGGATTACGGCGGCCACGGCGGCCGGGGCGTATGTGGGATTCTCGCTGACTCACCGCGACTGCGCGTCGGCCGTGGCCTTCATCACCGGGCATGAGCATCCCGCTCCGGACAAAGAACGGATCGACTACGACGTGCTGGCCGCCTTCCCTGGCACGCTGGTCTTTTACATGGGGCTGCACCGAATCGGGGAAATCGTGCAAGCTCTCCTCGACGGAGGCAAGGAACCCGAGACTCCCGCCGCGGTGGTGAGCCAAGCGACGTTGCCGCAACAGCGGATTCTCGTCGCACCTTTGCATGAGTTGCCGCATGCGGTCGCCCAGGCCGGCGCGTTGCCCCCGTCGCTGATCGTCATCGGCGAGTGTGTCCGCATGCGCGAGAAGCTGCAATGGTTCGAACACCTGCCGCTGTTTGGGAAAAGGATTGGGATCACTCGTCCGCTGACGCAAGCCGACGCCACGATTGAGCGTGTCGTCGAGCTGGGGGGACAGCCGGTGTTACTGCCGACGATCGAGATTCGGCCGCCGGAGGATTGGGCTCCCGTCGACCGCGTCCTTCAAAGACTCGGCGAATACGATTGGATCGTCTTCACCAGCGCGAACGGAGTCGAAGGCCTGTTCGGCCGGCTGTGGCAGACGGGCGGCGACCTGCGTCAAGTGGGGCGGGTTCAGTTGGCCGCTATCGGCCCGGCGACCGCCGATGCGCTGGAGCGGTTTCACTTGCGGGCCGATCTGGTGCCCGACGCGTATCGGGCCGAGGAACTCGCGGCCGTGCTGAAAGCCCACGTTCCCGGCCGGCGCGTCCTATGGGCACGCAGCACTCGGGCCCGGGATGTCTTGCCTCGTGAATTAGAGGCGGCCGGCGCTCATCTGGATCAATGCATTGTTTACCAGAATGTTGACCGCGAACAACTGACGCCGGAAGAACTGGCGATGATTGAGCAGGGAGAGCTGGATTGGATCGGCCTCAGTTCCCCCTCGATCGCTCGTAGCTTGTTCCGCTTGTTGACACCTCGCGCGCTGGCCCAATTGGGCGAGCGCGTGCGTATCGCCAGCATCAGCCCGGTTACAACCGAAGCGGCTTTGGAGGTGGGGCTGCCAGTCAATGCCGAAGCCATCGAGTACACATGGGACGGAAT
>JAADHY010000091.1 GCA_013151585.1 Planctomycetota bacterium | reverse complement strand
CAAGACGGGTTCGGCCCGCTTGCCCAAGCGCGCCCGCCGAAGCCGTTGCTGCCAGGACGCGATGTCCCGCCACACGTCGGCTGGCAGTTCCCTCAGATCCAAAACCATCGGGACATATTCCGCCTGGCCGCTGCGCTTGGGAGGTCCGAGCGCGCGAAAACCGAACCGCTCGTAAAGCCGCATCCGTTCGGTCAGGCCTGAAATCAGGAAGTGCGAGTAGCCCTGGTGGCGGGCGTATTGATACAAGGTCCAAATGAGCCCGGCAAAAACTAACTTGTGCCGTTCGGCCGGCTCGATAGCCAGCAGCCGCACTTCCAAAGGCCTCCCGTCCAGACGATCCAACACAGACGGGTCCGAAAGTCGCTCCGCGATCGAAAAAGGCGGCCGGTCATGGGCCGAAAGCATTCCCACGACCCGCCCTTCGCGCACGGCGATGAAATAAACGTTCTTGTCGTGGAACTTGTCGACCAAATAGCCTGTACCCGGATCGGCGTGTTGCCGAATTTCCCGGACAAACGTGTCGTAATTTAAGCGGTGAACTTGCCGGAACTCCTCCTCTGTCTCGGCAATCTTAAACAGAAGCTGCCCGAGCTGAAGCTGAAAGTCGCTTCGGACCGGTCTCGGCTTCGGTACGTCGCGGACCTGAGGTGAGATCGTCATGGTTGTGCACCGTACGCGTTGCGTGGCCTCGAAAGGCTCTGGTCCGATCCAGACTGGCGATAATAGAATGCCGCGCACGGCACAAAAAGTCCAGTGTCGGCCCGTTGCGGAGTCCGGTCAGCGATGCAGTTCGTCCGACGTGACCGGCCGGTGCCGGATGTGTTCCGACTTGAAATCGCCCAGCGAGGCCCAATACGTGCGCTGGTTCAGGTCCACCTCGGCCACGGCCACTTCGCCCCAGTTTTTCGCCACCGCGATCAGGTCGCCCGCGTGATCGTACACGCCCGATACGATCCACTTCTGCGAATAGTCGGTATAGGTGCTGCTGACGACGTAGACATGGTTTTCGCAGGCGCGAGCCCGCGCCAACAGCGGATTGCACCCCCAGACCGGCCACGCAATCACTTCCGCCCCGCGTTTGGACAGCTCGCGCGCCACTTCCGGGAAAAAGCCATCGTAACACACCATCATGGCGACTTTTCCGAACCGAGTCTCGAATACCGGATACTCGTGCCCCGGCTGAATTCCCGCCGCTACTTCGCCCCGTGGCAGACAGACCTTGCGGTACTTGCCGACCAGCTCACCATCTGGCCCGATCAAGACCGCCACGTTGTAGATCAGGTGACCGTCCCGTTCGACCAGCCCGGCCACGATGTAAAGATTATGCCTTTTCGCCAGCTCGCCGAAGTACCGAGTGGACGGCCCCGGGATCGGCTCGGCCACCTTTTCGAACGGTAGCCCCGTGCCATAGTACGTGAGCGTTTCGGGTAGGACGACCAGGTCGGCCTTTTGCTGAGCGGCCTTTTCGATCAGCGGCGCAAACTGCTCGCGTTTCTCGGCAGGCGTCTTGCCTGACCGCGGTCGATAATGAACCGTGGCCAGCCGGACCTTCCGCGCCGGCGGCTTGGGCACTGCTTTCAGCGAGACATCGCTCCATTCGATCCGTCCGCCGGGAGCCCACCGCAAGTGCAACTCGACCACCGCTTGCGTGGCCTTCGGCGGGACCCAATACGTATCGGAAACCTCCATCCATCCCGCTGAATCCGTCTGTTGATCGCGGGGATAAACCGGTTGAGCCATTGTGGTGCCGCCCCCGCGGAAGAAGTCGACCGCGGGCCGTCCCAAGGGGACCAGCCGTCCTTGATCGTCTTGCCACGTGATCTTCACCAGCGCGCTGCGTCGCGGCACCGCAACGTTCTGAACCTTCCGGTACGCTTGAAAGCGGTAATACTTTCCGCCTTACACCTGGTAGGTCTTCACCCACCAGCCGTGCAAGCCGGGTCGCTGATCCGCCTCGATGACGAATCCGCCCTTTCCCGACCGGCCACCCTTGGGACGATAGGCGAAGTGGGGGCGAATCTCGTCGCGCGGCGCTTTGGTTGTCCAACCCGATGGCGCAGACGTTCGCCCCACTCCCTCGTCCGCCGACCAGCAGCAGTCAGCCAAACTGATAGTCAAGACAACGGCCAATCCGCATCCTGATGCGATCAGAGGAACGATTCGACGAGCATCCCGGTGGATGAATCGCAACGTTTGCATGGCCTTGTCCTTCGATACTGCTCCACAAACACCCTCTCCGTCTCCGACCGGTCAGCCCGGCGGCTTGAGGTCGATAAGCCGACCCAACGAAAACAGAGCCTTCGGTCAGTGCGTTCCCAGGCAGAGCCTGCGAACGAGAGTAAAGCGGTTACTTTGCTCGTTCCAGAAGCGCCCGGGCGCGAGCTGCTAGACTGCCCTTAAATCCGGCATCCAAGAGCTTCTGCATGGCTGCGGCCACCGCTTTGGGATGAGCATGGACGATTCGCTCGCCGATGCCGACGGCGTTCCACGCGGCGTCGGCCCGGATGTCGCGATCGGCCATGTACGAGATCGCTTCCTCGAGCGCTTCCGGGCTGGCGTTGCGGCTCAGAATCTGCAGAACCAGCTTTTTCTCATCCTTTCGCTCGGCCGCCTGCATGATCTTCCGACACATGGCCAACCGGTCTTTGAGCGAAAAGTCGAGCTGTCGGACGATCCGGATGCAGCCACGCAGCGACCGGATGCGATACTTCTTGCTCGAGAGCGACTGGGCCAGCTCGAGCAACACGGGTGCCGCATCGGGGCTCATCCAGCCGCCCAGCACGCGGGTGGCCGCGTCTTGGATTTGTTCGTCGCTGCTACGAGCGGCCTGCGCCACCGTTTTCAGCGCCGTCTCGCCCCCCACAGCCGACAAGAGCTCGAGCAAATAGATTTTGGCATCGGTCGGGGCCTGATCGAAATAGCCGCTCAACTGTTTCACGCAAGCGTCGCGGTCAACTGCTCGAATACACGCTGCTTGCAGCGCCTGCCGAGCCACCGCTTTTTCCTCGGCCGATCGCGCGGCGACCGCTCGCTGCCACAAGACATCCAGTTTCTCGACGGGCAATATCTCACCCAACGCTTTCACGGCCGCCAAACGCACGCGCGAATCGGACGAGTCGGCGGCCTTCAGCACCAAGTCGGTCGCCGAAGCGATGCGCCGTCGTCCGGCCAAATCGATCAGCACTGGCAACGACTCATTGTCGGCTGTGGCCAATCGCTGCCGGATGGCTTCATCCACTTCCTGGCCCGGCAGCACTTCCAACGTGCCAACGGCCGTTTCGGCCAACTGGGCGTCGTCGCCAATCGCCAAGTCAAGCAGCACGGGCAGCACAGACACGTCTCCAACTTTTCGAAGGCTACGCACGGCTGCATCTTGCACGATCTTCGGACCGCCTTTGGCCGCCTTGACGATCGCCTCCCGAACGCCCGGTCCGCCGATATCGCCCAGAGCCAGGATGACTTTCGCTTTGCGCTCGGGCGACGTGGTTTTCAGAGCCTGCAGCAAGGCTTGTGCGGCCGCCTTGCCGCCCAATTCGCGCGCAGCTCGCAGAGCCACGCCGAAAAAGGCCTTTTCTTTGGAGGAAAGCAGATCGCGGATCAACGCCACTCCGTCCGCCCCTCGAGCCCGGATCGCCCCGAATGTGCCGGCCACGCGTTGATGCGTCAGGAGATTCGCTTGCCGGACGGCATCGTACAGCGCGATCGCTTCGTTCTTTTGCCCTTTTTTCAACAGTGTTTCGGCACACGCCAGACAGGCATCGGCGGCGGCCGCCCGTTGTGCGGCCGATGCGTCGGTCAATTCCTTTTTCAGGATGGCCGCCGTGGCGGGAGTGCCGATACGTCCCAAAGCCGCCGCCGCGGCCGCCGCCACTTGGGGATCGGAATCTGAAAGAAGCTGTTTCAGATCACCGATCGCACCGGCGTCCTGCCGCTGGCCGATCGAGTTAATCACGCCCACCAGAAGCCGGCCCTTGACCTGCTTCAGCGCCGTCCGCAAAGCCGCGTCCACAGCCGGATCGGGAATCGGTTCCAGCGCGAACCGGGCATAGTGAGACAGTTTCTCGTCCGTCAGCAACTTCGCCAGGACGGGCACAGCCGACTTGTCGGCAAACAACGCCAGCCGCTTGCAGGCGACGGCTTTGTCGTGCAGCGAAGCATCGGGGGATTGAAGCAACTGGACGAGCTTTTGAGTTGCAGCCTGCGCCGTCTCGCCTTGTTGCAGCGGGAGTTCGGAATTTTGGGCCACCACCAATGCTGGCAGTCCCACGCACAGGAAAAGGGCGGAAAACAAACCCGTTCGAACGGTCATGGCTGTTGTCTCCTTAGTTTCCTCAAAGATTCTCGCGGTTTTCTGGAGGAGTTCTCGTGTCGAGAAATGGTCGGACGAGCCGACCGGTGGTCCCGACGGCGCCAAGCCGACTCTCGGCGGACCACGACGTCAAATCCGATACGGCTCGCGCATCGCCCGCGACCGCATCCGGTTGGCTTCGTCGTCGCCGAGAAACTCCTCTTTGACCGGATCGAACTTGACCCGACGCCCTAACTGCCAGGCGATGTAGGCACAGTGACACGCCACGTGTGACTGCGCTGTGACCTGAGCGTTCGACTTGGGAATGCCGCGCGTCTTCACACAGTTCAAGAAGTCGCGAATGTGATTGACCGGATTGGTGCCGACCATCGTGACCACACGGTGCTCCGCTCTCAGCTTGCCCGGACCGAGCATCATCTTGCCACTGTCGCCCGTCTCGACCCAGCCTTCGTCGCCTTCAAATCGGACGCTGCAGGTCCCCAATCCCAACCAGCCGGTATCCCGCATGACCAGCTTCACACCGTTGGCATAACGGCAAATGATGTGATTGCCCTGCGGCTCGTATTCGACCGGCGCCGTGTCGTCGGCTTGGGCCGCCCATTGGCACAGGTCGACCGTATGGGCCCCCCATTCCAAGATGCCGCCTCCGTGAAAGTCGAAGAAACCACGCCAGCCGCCCTGGATGTACCGCCGATTGAAAGGCCGCCACGGAGCCGGTCCCAGCCACCAGTCCCAGTCGACCTCGCTCTTGGGCGGCTCCGGTTCGGCCGGCAGCCAGTCTTGGGTGGTGCGCGGGTTGAGTGTGTTGGCATGGACCGTATGCAGTTTGCCCAACTTGCCGCTGTGCACCAAATCGATCGCCAAGATGAAATTATCGATGTTCCGTCGTTGCGTGCCCGCTTGGTAGACGCGACCGTAGCGTTTGATCGTGTCGGCCAGCGCCCGGCTTTCGGCGATGGTCATCGAACAAGGCTTCTCGCAGTAGATGTCCTTGCCGGATTTGGCGACCAGGATCGACGCCATCGTGTGCCAGCGGTCGCCGGTGGCGATGAGCGTTGCGTCGATGTCCGTGCGAGCCAAGTAGTCGCCCATGTTGTCGTACATCTTGCAGTCTTTGTTGCCGTAGGTCTTGTCGGCCATGGCCTTCACGGCTTCCCGCCGTTCCCGCCGCGCGTCGCAGATGGCGACAAACTGCACGTCCGGCTGCTGCAGGAAGATGCCAAGGTCGTAACCGCCGCGGCGACCGATGCCCAATCCGCCCATCACAACTCGCTCACTTGGGGCCACCGTCCCGCTTTTGCCCAACGCCCGGTCGGGAACGATCTGCGGAACGGCGAACACCGCGCTGGCTTTGGCTGCCGTCGCCAGAAAACGGCGGCGAGACCACTTGGATTTTTGAGACGTCATGATGCCACTCCTTGCTTGTTATGTTTCGCGAAAAAGCATTTTGCGCCGCGCCGGGGGTTTCGGTCGGTCCGCATTGGCTGCTCGCCAGCCGACGCGGACAGATCACAGGCAAACCACCGACGATTCACCAACTCGCGCGATCGGACCTTCTTCGAACACAACCTCCAAACGATGGTCGAGAGCCAGTCTGCCCAGCTCATCACGGGGCGCGACCGGGTGTGTCTGGCGGACCCGCCAGACACCGTCGAAAGTCGTCCGCTCGGGCCGCCCAACTAGAGTCCCCGCGCGAAGGCGCAGTTACAATCCTGCGCCCGATTCGCGCACTCACGGCAAGTTGCCATGTTGTGACCCACTCGGCCTCTTGTCAACTGTGCGGACCAGATGCGCTTCGCCAGCGACTGTCTCCCACCACGTTGGCACCTCGAAGGCCTGTCGAATGACTCGCTAACGGAGACCAAACACGTCCGCTTGTTCTGTCCGTGCCAACGCAGTCGATCAGGCGATTTGCGAAAATCAGTCCGTCCGAGGCGGGCGAAAGGAGATCCTCTTGATTCTTCCGGGGGAAATCGGCGGGCCGCCTGGAGTAGGGCCTGTTTTGTGGGGTGCTTGGCTTAGGCGTTAAAACGCGGAGCGATGGCCGATGGCCAGCAGGCTCACGACGAGGTCACAAGAATCTGCAAAAGAACCCTGGCCCATTCCGCACCGAGCGTGCGCAAGACCACTCCCATCCCATACCGGTTGCCCCACACCAAATTCGAGTCAGGCTGGCGCAACGAGACTTTCATCAGCCCAGCTTGGTCGTAAGACGCCGACCAGGCGCGGAAAATTGTCAACCGGCCGAGCGGGATTGCAAGAACCGTTTCTCGACAGGGATGATGATCTGTAAGACGCGAGCGAGCACTTCGGCCGGCGTCCCGAGGGGATCGACATCGGCAATCAGATCGTTGGAATAATAGCCAAGGACCGGAGCGGATTCCCGGCGATACACTTCAAAACGCCTACGGATGACCTCTTCGTTCGCGTCGTCGGGACGGCCTTCCTCCAGAGCCCGGTTTTTGATCCGCTGGATCATCGGCTCGTCACTCTCGGCCGCCAAGTGGATGACCCTCAAGACTTGAATGTGCTGCTCCAGAATCTCACATTGCTGCACGTTTCGGGGGATGCCGTCCAGGAGCAAGAGGTCGCGATCTGGGCGAAAACGGGCGGCCGCAATTTGCTCATCCAGCCAGTTCTTCCAGATGCGGATCGTCAGTTCGTCCGGCACCAGCTCACCCCGCTCGCTGTACTGGCGGACCTGGCGGCCTTCGTTCGATTCCGGGTCCAAAGAGCGAAAGATGTCGCCGCTGGAAAGGTGAAAAAAACCGGGGAGCTGCCCGAGGGCCTTCCCCTGCGTTCCCTTGCCAGCGCCCGGAACTCCGAACAACAACACGGCTGCAAATCGATCGTCTGGCATGCTTGGCCTCGCTTCGAAAGTTTCGTGAGAATTGCTCGATCGCAATCACCAGAGTCAAAGCTGTGCCGGCGCGCTGTCGCATTCTCACGACCAGAAGACCGGGCGTCAACTTTGCCGGCGATGTCGAAGGAACAGTAGACCACAGTCAGCCAAACGGCTATCGTGATGCCCCACAGCGACGTTGTAAAAGCGTAGTCTGCATTTGAAGGAGTGGGTCATGCGAATCAATCATTGGATACGTCTGGTCGGAAGTTGGCTGTTGGCGGGCTGGCTCGTTTGGTCTGCGCCGAAAGCGGCGGCGGAGTTGCAAGTCGGTGCGGCGAAGCGGGTCATCACTCCGGATCCCTTGCTGCCTGTGACCGGCGGCTTGGGAATCCCCAAGCCAGCGCGGGAAAAACGCGGCGAGCTGACAGCCCGGGCGGTCGTTTTTCGAAGCGGGAAAGTCACGGTCGCGGTCGTCAGTTTGGATTTGCTCGGTTTTCCGTCGGTCCTCTGCAATCGCGTCCGCGCCCAAGTCCCCCGCATCCCGCCCAAGAACATCTTGATCGGCTCGACGCACACGCACAGCGCCCCGGACTGTTATGCCTTCCCCGACGGCAAAGGCGGACACACGGGCGATTTGAAGTACATCGACTTCGTCTGCCGGAAGACGGCGGAAGCGATCAACGAGGCGCTTGACAACCTTCAACCGG
>JAADHY010000409.1 GCA_013151585.1 Planctomycetota bacterium | reverse complement strand
GGATTCTCGGACGGACGCCCACCGAGATGGAGTACCAGGTCTACAATTGGTACCACTTCTGCTGGCTCAGCGGGGACAACATCTGCGAGCAGCACATTCACAACATTGACATCGCCAACTGGATCATGGGCGATCAACATCCGGTCCAGGCAAACGGCATGGGCGGTTGCACCGCTCGGTACCTGGGCGACCTGAAAGGCACCGGCCAGATCTTCGACCATCATTTCGTCGAGTTCATCTACGCGGATGGGACGAGGATGTACAGCCAGTGCCGTCACATGAAGAACTGCTTCAACAGCGTTTCCGAGCACGTTCACGGCACAAAAGGCTACGCCAACGCCTCCGGCACGATTGGCGAATCGGAACAGAAGATTACGTGGCGGTTCCGCGGCAAGCGAGTGAGCGGGCACCAGCAGGAGCAGACGGACCTGGTGGCGGACCTGCGAGCGGGGCGGCGGGGTGAGAACGAAGGCTACTACGGCGCCAACAGCAGCATGACCGCTGTCCTGGGCCGGACCGCTAACTACAGCGGAAAAGTCGTCAAGTGGGACGAGCTGGTCGCAAAAGGGACCAGCGAGTTCCCGAAGACGCTCGCCTGGGACGCACCGGCGCCCGTGCAAAAAGACAAGAACGGCGATTATCCGATTCCCATGCCCGGCGTCTACTCGCCCTACGCGTAAGCACAAAAAGGGGCGACAAGTCGCCGGCCAACTGCGGCTGGCCGCGACGACCGCAGCGGGATGAACCAGAAAGCCCAGGGCGCCACCACCCACGGCGCTCCGGGCTTTTCTCTTTTCGCTTCAGCACGCCCGAACGGAATTTGGCTGCCGTCGATCACGAATTCGGCCACACGAATCCGACATGTGAGCGAAAAAAAGTGTTTTTGCGGCGGCAACCGTTCTTGGTTGGAGAAAACCATGCCGAAGGGAACGGAGGTCGCGTGGGCACAGCGAGAACCGCCGGTTTCTGGCGGACCTTTGGCGGCTGTCTCCCGGTAACGAGGGCGACAGCAGCGGGCACGGCGTTGACTCGCCCATGCTGAGCTGACGGCCACGGTCCCGCGCAGCGCCTCACACTGTGAATGCTTACCTCGAGGTTCTCTGTTGGAAACAACTCGTTGATGTTGCAAATCGCCGCGCCCCGTTCGCTGCCCGGCAAGCCGGAGGCAATGGCTTTGGCGAGACAGGAGACGGGGAACCGGGACAACTGTTTTGCGCTTCGAAGGATTCGCCAGCCGCTGCTCGACCCAAGGCCGTTTCTGAAGAATCCAACCTTGTATCGTTACCCCTCAGTTGCCATTATCTTGCGTCGGTCTTGGCAGCGGCCGCCGAGACCGAAGAAGAGCGGGGCGGTTTTTCGCCGCTCCGGCTGCTCCGAACAACAAGGCGGCGCAGATACGTGGACTCACCGCACCGAATCCGTCGAGGAAACCTGATGAATCAGTCACGAGGAGACGAAATCCAAATTCGCCCAGCCCGTCCGGACGACTTGCCGGCAGTGATCGAATTGCTGAGACCCTACATCGAGGCGGGGCGACTGTTACCGCGTGCCGAAGACGAAGCCCCGGAACTACTCGAGAACGGCTTCGTCGCGGAAACGGCCGGGCGGATTGTCGGTTTCGCCGCGTTGGATGTCTACTGTCAGAAACTGGCGGAAATTCGAAGTCTTGCGGTCGCCTCCGAATTTCAGGGCAGCGGAATCGGGAGAAGGTTGGTCGAGGCGTGCGTTGAGCGGGCCCGCCAACTGCGGGTGCGCGAAGTCATGGCCATCACTTCAGCCGACGGGTTTTTCAAATCCTGTGGGTTCGATTTTGCCCTGCCTGGCGAGCGGAAGGCGTTGTTCATCCAAACGAACGGATAACCTCGACTGCGCGCCGCTGGAGTCGTAGCTCGCGCCATTTCAGCCATGTCACGGCGAGTCGTCTTGTCCGCCCGAGTCGGGTGGTGTCGGCCCTGTTTTTTTCGAAGAATCATCGACCACCGTCGCCCGGATCACGTAATCCATGTCGGGGAAGTTCGCCGTCAAATACGCGTTGCCTTCCATCTGGATCCGACCTTGGTCCGCGATCTGGCGATACTTGCTTTCGATGGAATCCACAACCGACATGCCCGAGACAACGACTCCGAACGGAGCGAACCCCATCTCATCCAGATGGGAGTTGTCTTTGAGATTGATGAAGATTTGCGTCGTCCGCGAGTTGGGCCCACTCGTCGCAAAAGTGACGGCTCCGCGCTTGTTGGGTCGGCGGACCGGATCATCTTCGATCGTTTTGTCGCGCCATTTCGCTTGGACCTGGGGATCACCGTTGATCCCGAACTGGACGACGAAGTCCGGAACGACGCGGAAGAACCGACAATCGTCGTAGAAGCCGCTCTCGACCAGTTCACGAAACCGAGCCGCTCCCTTGGGGGCCCAGCTCGGATGCACCTCAACGATGAACTCGCCCTTCGACGTCTCGAACTTAACCTGGAATGTGTCGGGATCCTCGTCGTCGGCCAAAGCTTCCGCGTACTCGACCGGGACATTCGCTCCGGTGTCCTGCTTCCCGGAACAACCCGCGCATGCCAATCCCACCGCCACACTCAGCGTTCCAACAGCTACCGCTGTGCCGACTTGCATTCGAAAACTCCTTCAATCTTGAGGTTCTTTCTGATTCGCTGCGGGGCGCCGAACTCAGTTCGTCTCCCCGCCGTCTGGCCCGTTCGCATCGCGCCGCGACATTCTCCCATTTCGACGAAGATCCTGCCATCGGAACGGGGCCAATATCGGTGTCGCTCTCGTCCATAAGATCACGCGGCTTCAAAGCCATCCTCGCTCTTGGAGCGACGTTCGGAAACGGCCAAAAGGCTCCTCGTAAGCCGCCGCGAGTCGCGGATCCGGCTCGATGGACTGGCCCGTCCGGACGAGACGAGCAATTGCCGCTTGACAGCTTCCCAAAAAGGGAGTGGCCGCCAGGATCGCCGCGCCCATCGCACACTCAGGGTGTTCCGGCACCCAGTAAGTCCGTCGATTGACTGCTGCCCGGATCGTCAGCCATGTCGTCCCGGCCGCTCCGCCTCCGGTCGCGTAAACGACCGGACCCACGGTCAAGCCGAGACGTTCCAACCGTTCGACCCCCATTCGCTCGAGAAACGCCACGCCTTCCAACCCGGCGGCGAACCGCTCGACCTGGTCTTCGATCTCTTCCAGGCCAAATCCGCGCGCCTCCGGGCAAGCAAAGGGAAATCGCTCGCCCGACTTGATGAGCGGGTAGACGGTCCGCCCCGTGGGAACAAGTGAGCGAGCCTGTCGGTTCAGGTCCTGCAAATCCTGCCCAGCGAACCAACGATCAATCCATTCGCCGCCCGTGCTGGAAGCCGCCCCGGGCAAATAGCCACCAGCCGGATGACGATGGTTATAAAGAACGCCCTCGGGATCCTGAAGAGGGGTTTCCGCGATGGCCTTGAAGACGAGCGTGGTGCCGAGCGTCACGTTCAAATCCCCGACATGTTTCGCTCCGGACGCCAAACACCCGGCCGTTCCGTCTGTGCAGCCCGCGATGACGGGTGTCCCGGCGGGCAAGCCGGTTCGCTCGGAGGCTTCCTCCGTCACCTCGCCGATGATCGTTCCGGACAGCACGACTTGCGGCAGACAGTCAGTCGGGACGCCCAGCCGCTCGATCGCCTCGGGCCAAGCGAGCCGGCCGGGATCCACGCCGGTTTTCAACGCCGTCGACACGTCCGTGACGTCGTATCGACCGCAAAGCATTCCTACGATCCAATCGGTTTGATGGACAACTCGCGCCGCTTGTTGCCAGATCGACGGTTCATGCCGCGTCCAATGCACAAGCTTCGCCAACGCGAAAGATGCGGCAATCCGAATGCCGTAAGGTTGCAGATCCGGCCCGAGCGATTCGGCCACTTCGTCGACAACATCCGTCGCTCGCTGATCGTTGTACATGATCCCCGCTGTCAGAGGCCGGTGCTGGGCGTCCACGAGCAGAAAGGTGCCGGATGTGGCATCAACCGAGACGCCGATAACGCGGTGCGGCCGAGGCAGCCGCTCGATCATCCGGCCCAAGGCGTCTTCTGCCGCGCGGATCCAAGCTTGTGGGTCTTGTTCCACGCGCGGTCCGTCGACTCGCATCGCTTCAGTCGGGAGCGGCGCACGTCCCTCGGCCACCAGGGTCCCATCCAGCGCCACGGCCACCGCCCGCGCTCCCCCGGTTCCGACATCCAGACCAATCGCTAATTCTCGATCTGCGGCCATCATCTCCCCTCCTTCGCCGTCCGACACAGTTTGGTGAGGGAGCGAGTTTCGCACTGCACACGCTGAGTTTCGTCCTCAACGCCGGTGGCCTAAGGCTGCAACTGTCCCTGATAGTCTTTCCCATTCAAGCTGCGGACGACAGATCGGAGCCAGGACTCCAGATCGGCTTTCATATGAGCCAAACGCTTGGGTTGCGATTTGGACAAATCGTGTCGTTCCCGGGGATCGGCCACCAGATCGAAGAGCTGGTAGGTTGCTTGGCCCGACGCGTCCGCACGACGGTGCAGTTTGTATCGGCCGTCGATCCAGGCCGAGGGACCGGGAAAGACATCCTCGGGATATTGGCGAGTGATCCGACCCGGATCGGGCGGAGGCGGAGACGGTGGACGCTCACCGGTTTGCTCTTCCATCAGCGCCTCTAGAAGCTGTGTGCTGCGTGTCGGAATGCCTTTCGCCGGATAGACCCAAAAGCCGAGCGGTTTGTCACGGTGGGCCATTTTTCCGTCGATGAGCGGCATCAAACTGATTCCGTCCAGCGGTGGCTGATGAGGAATTCTGACACCGACCAGATCGAGCAGCGTCGGATAGATGTCGACCGTGCCACAAGGTGCGTCAGTTCGACGCGGTTCTTTGATCCGCTCAGGCCATTCGATGATCGCCGGAACGCGGATTCCGCCTTCCAGCAAGGTCCCCTTGTAGCCGGACAGGCCGCCCGTCGAGCCGCGCTTGGTGGCTCCGTTGTCGCTGCAGTACCACACGAGGGTGTTTTCGGCGATCCCCAGCCGCCGCAGCTCCCTGCGCAGACGGCCCATGGCCGCATCGATGCCGCTGATTTCGCCGTAGTAGTTCTGCAACGCTTTCGGTTGATCCGGATACAGCTTCTTGAACTCGTCGGCCGCCCGGTGCGGGCTGTGGGGCGAACCGAACCAAACGACGGCCAGAAACCGCTGCCGGCGCTGGACGCAGCGTCGGATGAACGCGAGCGCCGCGTCCATCGTCACCAGCGAACTTTCCCCTTTGGTCCGGACCACCTTCCCGTTGTGGCACATCAGCGGATCGTTGTCGAAGAAGTTCGGACTGCTGAACCATTCATCGAACCCGCTCGCTCCAGGACAGACGGTGCTGTCGGGACGCACGGAGCCCAGATGCCATTTGCCGAAGTGGCCGGTCACGTAGCCGGCTTGCTTCAGGGATTCGGCCACGGTGATCTCTTGCGGACGCAGCGAGTATCCCCACGAGAAGCAGCCGAATCGATTGGGGTGGCGTCCGGTGAGCACACTGCCGCGAGTCGGCGAGCAGACGGGTGCGGCCGCATAAAACCGATCGAAGCGCAACCCGTTGGCCGCCATCTGGTCCAGCACCGGCGTTTTCAGCACCGGATGCCCCATGTATCCGGCGTCGCCCCAGCCTTGATCATCGGCCATCGCCAGAACGATGTTGGGTTGTGGTTGCTCGGCTGTGTCAGCCCGTTCAGCCGCCGCAGCCATCGTCCCGATCACGGCGGTCGCCGTGAAAAACGTCCGCAGCATTTGTCGTGTCGAAGTCCGAGTCATCGCGCACCTCCTCGGATGCTTGTCGCGTGGTTGTGTCACAAGTTCTTAGGCAGCATCGCTGGTAGGGCGGGACATTCGACCGCAGCCGTTCACGGAGCGGAAAGTCCCCTGTTGATCGGCAACGGGAGCTGGCTGTCCGTGGGAAAAGCTCCCATTTGTGTCGAACCGCTGGCGGGTGTTTCCCCCGGAGAACAGAACCGATGCTCGCAGCACCGGCTACGACTTCTTCTGCGCCGCCAATTCGGCTGCGCTTTGGGGAGGTTGCGGCACCGGCTGCCGAGTCCTGCCGAACCGTTCGCGGCTGTCTCTCGGTAACAAGGGCAACAGCACTGGGCACTGTGTTGATTTGCCGACGCTCGCAGCATCGGCCGCGGCGCGGCACTTCCACTTGCGAACGGCTACGCTCAGTCTACCGCCTGCCGTCACGTTTTCCGAGGGAAACGAGACGCAGGACACGGGTTGGCGAAGAATCGGCGCACAGGATAGCCTGATCGCGCACGAGTACAGAAGAGGTACCGGCATTCGTGCGGCTCAGACAGACCATTCCGCATGACAAGAGGTGCAGTAGAAGCCGAGTCGCGGACTGGTGAAAAGGCGGTTTCGTCGTTGCGCGCCGAGGAAAGTCCCTGCTAGGTCCAGCACATCGACGGTGGCCCGTCGGCAATGCGGGCAGAAACGATTCGAATAGATCAGCCTTGCCCGCTCTGTCACGTTCGAAACCCGGTACACGCGGACGCGGACCGCAAACTCTTCAAACGGGAGGACAGAACTGCCTTCTTCATCGCCGTCCGCGGATGAGGCTTCATTGTCCGGAGAAAACACTCGCAATTGCGGTCGGTGCCCCCCGGGGCGCTTCTCAGGCGAAAACAATCGCAGTTGGCTCATCCATGAGCCTCCTTCTTTCATCGGGTCCCGCAAGACAAAAGAACCAGGGACTCGAAGGCCGGCCGATCGGACTACCTTCGGTCTAAGCACAATCCATGCGCTGCACCGAAAGGAGCAGCCTCTGCGCTTTCGCAGCAAAAAGATAAGTTCCTTGGCTTCGCTTGGCAAGAGCTTTTCGGTCGTTTTCGGACAGCGCGGCGAAACTCAGTGCCGGTCTGTAACGTTCCAGGCCGTCGACGTTTTGACGCACCTGACTCGCCAGTCCTACTTCACGACGAAATTCACCATGCGGCCGGGGACGGTGATGACCTTGACGATCGTTTTGCCGGTCAGGTGTCGCGCGACGGCTTCATGCTGCTCGGCCGCCTGACGCATCGTTTCTTGGTCGGCGTTCGCCGGCACCGTGATGCGGCCGCGTAGCTTTCCGTTGACCTGGACGGGAATCTCGATCTCCGCCTCGGCCAGCAAGCTTTCGTCGTACTCCGGCCACGGCTCATACGCCAGTGTCTGGTCATGGCCGAGCAGTTCCCACAGTTCTTCGGCAATGTGCGGCGCAAAGGGGCTCAAAAGAAGCACGAAGGTTTCCATGGCCGACTTCGGCCGCGGCTCCTGCGTGCCCATCTCGTTCACGAACTCCATCATCCGACTGATGGCCGTGTTGAACGAGAGCTTTTCGATGTCTTCGGTCACGGCCTTGATGGTCTTGTGGAGCAGACGCTGCTGTTGCGGCGTCGGGTCGACTTCTTGCACGGCCGGATTCAGCCGCACGTCTTCGGCCGCCTCGTCGGCGATCATGCGCCAGACGCGGCCCAGGAATCGGTAGACGCCATCCACACCGCTCATGCTCCACGGCTTTGTCGCTTCCAGCGGGCCCATGAACATTTCGTACATGCGCAGCGAGTCGGCCCCGTACTGGGCAACGATGTCGTCGGGATTGATCACGTTGCCCCGGGATTTGGACATCTTGTACGCGCGGCTTTCGACCACAATCTGCGGATTCTCTTTGAGCACGAACTCGTCGCCGCGCTTTTCGACCTGATCCGGTTGCAGCCGGACCCGCTGGCCGTCGAACGTGTCCGGATCGATGTCCCGTGCCGACACCCACTGGCCGGTCTTGTCTTTGAAAGCGGTCAGTTCCGCCTCGCCCAAGATCATCCCCTGGTTGACCAAGCGCTGGAACGGCTCGGGCGTGCTCACGTGGCCACGATCAAAGAGAACCTTGTG
>JAADHY010000588.1 GCA_013151585.1 Planctomycetota bacterium | reverse complement strand
CAGCCGCTGGACTAATGGCTTGACGTTCGAAGATGTGATTTGTGCCATGATTCGATTTCCCCCAACCAGCTTCCGGCCCACAGCCTCATTGTACCGCTTTCCGTCCCCAGGTGCGAAGACATCCGTCGAAAGGCAGCCGGAATGACGCCCTTCTATGAACAGGCCCTGCCGAAGTCGGCCCTGAGCGTCCTCATCTTTCCACATCGGTTTTGTCGTGTGTGAAACGGTTGCGATGACGTTTTGCCGATGGAAGATCGCTGAAAGGCTTAACGTGGTCCCGCTGTTGATCGGCCGTAACTCAAGAAGGCCTTCTGCTTTGACCGGACCTTGCGGGCGCCGCTGCCAGCGTCGCCCGCGAACGCGAACTGCGTTTGCGGCGACAAAGCCGCACCCCGCTGAGAGCCTTCGTCCGACCCCACGACCGTCGACACTCCCAAGTGGCGTCAACCAATCTTTCCTTCACATGCGCATGCAGAGCCATCGAGACTTAGGTCCAAATCGGTGGCGGCAGCCAAAGACGGCGCAAAACCCCAGGGCTTGGTCAACTTGGAGGAGTGTGATGGCCGAACAATGTGGAGCAGGCGTCTCGCCTGCGGGCGGGCAAGACGGCCGCACCACACTCAACTTCACTCCCAAATTCTTCGCGGTGACGCAGCATCAGACCCTTCGCCGTTGATTGACGGCGCGAAAAGCGATGCCGGCCAAAAAAGCGAGAGAGCAGAGTCCGGCGGACAGAAGCATGAGGGGCCAGTTTTTCACCTGAACACCGTTCGAGGGCGAAGCTGGCGGTTCGTGAACCGAGGAACTGGCTGAAGGCGGTGATTCTGGTTTCGATGCAAGCTCATTGCTGCTCCTCGGCGACGGTGGAGGAGGCGTCAAAACGTAACCTTCCACCGGTTGGGGCGTTTTCGTTGGCTCGGAAGACGCGCCGGCCAGCCCCTTGTCTCCGGCTCGTTGCAACTGCTCGCGAAATCGACGCAGCGTTCGCTGTCCCATCCGTTGCGAGTTGCCTGCAAGCCGTGCCGCAAAGGCGTTTAGCTTTGGGTTTCTGCAGACGTGTGAGGAGCAGCTAGGTCCGTGCTGGGCGATTGTCTCGACGTAGACGCGAGCGGCCGACGCGAGCGTCGTGGCGTCCAGTTCCTGCAGTCCTTTGCGATGGACTTCCAGCACGCGCGAAGCGATGTTCTGTAGGGCATGCGGGCTGTGCTTCTGGAAGAAATCGGGCAGCCCGAGCTGATATTTGTCGTCCAGATAGATTTCTGCGCAGCGTTTCCAATCCTTGGCCGTGATCACGTCGCTGACCACGTCCCAGCCAAATTGGTTGTCCACGATGCGACTCAAATAGCGAGCGCCGTCGTAGCCCTCGGCCATCATGGCGCGAATGAATTCCGGGTTCTGGTAGCGGCTGAGCATTTCCAGGACAATGGCTTCGCGACCGGTAAACACTTTCTCGCCCTGGACGAGGTCGTTGATGTAGAGCTCTGGCTGTTTGCCTTCAATCTGCTCCACGGCCATCGCCAATGCCCCTTGGTACTCGAAGTTTTCCGTGCGATCGATGACTCCGTACAGATGGCTGCTGCGTGCGTGGATGACACCCTCAATGCCGCGGAGCTGTCGCTCGAAGCACTCGCGCGCCGGCTGCCCCCAATCCTCGCTAGAAAAGGCGAAGGACATGCGCGCCAGATACTGGCCGGCGAGTTCGCCCCGGTGCGACCATTGGTCCGATGCCCCCACCATGTCCGCCACACCGGTGCCGTAAACGCCCGGCCGGGCTCCGAAAATTCGAAGCGCGGCCAGCTTCCGACTCTCGTCCAAGGACACGCCACTGTCGGTGAGCACGTGAATCAGCCGCTCCGTGTTTTCGTTCACGTAATTGGCAACGCCGTCTTCCGCGGGGGCCTTGCAGGCCATGCGCACGGCTTTGTCGAGCAGCAGGATTTTGTCGGGGAACGAGTCGCGGTACATCCCGGTCACGGTGAGAACGACATCGACGCGTGGCCGCCCCAGCGGTGAGATCAATCTGACGTCGACTACGTCGCCCCGGCGATTCCAGACCGGCTCGAGGCCGAGAAAGTAGAGGACCTCCGATTCCAGCACACCGTGTGTCCGGATCAAAGTATTGGCCCACAAAACGACGCTCAGTTTAGTCGGATAGCGACCGTGCCGCTGCCGGTGAATTTCAAGAGTCTGCTGGGCGACCCGACTGCCGACAGCCCAAGCTTCGCGCGTCGGAAATTTCTTCGGGTTGTACTGGTACTGATTCCGGCCAGTGGGAAAAATCTCCGGGTTGGATAGTGGATCGCCCGGCGGTCCGACTGGGATGAAACGCCCATCCAAGGCTCGCATGAGGAAGTCCATTTCCTGATTGTGCCGCATGGACCAGGCTGTTGCGGCAATGCGGTTTCGGACTAGATCGAGACGGCCTTCGCCTGCCGACTGGCTGCGGGCGCGGTCCGACGGCGGTTTCTTTTCGAGACGCTCCGGAGGTGGCTGCTCGGAACCGGCCTCCGCCACCTCGGCCAGCCACCTTCTGACTGCGTCACCACCGGCTGTCTCATCATCGCTCTCTGCTCCGCTTAATTCAGCCAGCTCGTCGCCGAACATGCGTCGTAGCATCGATTCGGTGTCCTGCCGTGTATAGGACTGACCGAACGTGTGCAAGCCGCGGGGGCCAATCTGCGATTTGACTTCCGTTAACCAATGCTCGATCGCTTCGATGCGCTTATCCCCTGTTGCGCCGGCAGCGGCCGATCTATCCACAAACTGGTCTGCTCCCGCCGGCGCTCGCTCATAACCCAGCTCGGTCGCCAGTTTCGAGATGCTTTCGGCATATTCGGCTCGCAACCCAAGCTGACCTTGGTCGTCAGCCCGTCGGTAGTTGGTGATCAGTTCTTGCAGCCGCGCCAGGTCGCCCTCGAGAGCCGTCTGCTTCAACGGAGGTGTGGCATGGGTGATGAGCACTGCCTGACCGCGTCGTTTGGCCGCCACCGCCTCTCCAATACCATCCACGACATACGGGTAGATGTTCGGGAGATCGCCGAGCGCGATGGCCGGAGCATCATCCCAAGCCAATCCGTTGCTCTTCCCGGGTAAGAATTCCAGCGTCCCGTGCCGCCCCAGGTGAACCACCGCGTCCGCTCGCCATTCATTGCGCAGCCAGAAGTAGAAAGCGAGGTATTGATGCGTCGGCCACGTCTGCCGATCGTGATATAAGGCGGCCGCCCGCTCGGCGGAGCCACGGCTGGGCTGCGGGGCCAGCAAGACGTTACCCAACCGAAAAGCCGGGAAGATCAAGCACGGTCGCCCTTCCCGGACGACAGTCATAACGTTGCCCGGTGGCTGGCCCCACCGACGGCTAATGTCCCGCCGGACCGAGTCCGGAAGACGATCATAGTACATCAAGTACTTTTCGAGCGGCCACAGGACAGAGCCGGCCTGTACTAACCGCTCTGCTTCGCCCGGCGCCCAAGACCCGACATTGTGCCCGACTGCGAGCATGGCATCGAGGATCGCTTGCCGCTGGATTTTCCCTTCGACCCGATAGCCGCATCGAGCCATTTCGGCCAAAATCTGCTCCAAACTGCCAGTCACGTTCAAATAGCTGGCCCCCACATTGTGTTTGCCGCCGCCATGGTTGTAGAACAAGATTGCGATCCGACGCTCGGCCGGCGCCCTGCGCCGCAGCCTCGCCCACGCCAAGGCTCGCCGCACCTGCCATCGGAAGTTTTCGCCGATGAGGATTGTGCGGTAGTAGGACCGGCCGACGGTGTCGTTCGACACGGCCTGGCGAGCCGCAATGACCGTGGGCTCGATCACGCCAGACACTTCCGGATTGACGATGCCCGGCAAAAGATACGAACCCGATATGCCTTGCCGATTTCGCCGCCACTCCTGCTGGGGGACATTCAAAATGATGCTGTTCAGCACCGGAACATCCAATTTTTGCAACTCTTCGTAGTGCCATCGTTTTTCGTGCACAAGGCGAAAGCTGGATGTGAGCAACACATCGACGCCGGCAAAAAAACGCAGGATCGGCGAGTGGCTGTCGTCATGCTGCCCTACCGGCAGAAACCAAAAACCCAGGATGGGATTAGCTCCTGTCTGTTCCACTGCGCGAATAAGCTGAGTGAAGTAATCCGTCTCCTCGTTTAAGTAAAGCGTGTTGTAAACGAATAGGCCAACCCTCGGAGCTCCGGGTTTGAAAGTCGGTTGGTCACGATACCACCTCCAATAGCTGGCGCCGTCCGGGAAGACGCGATCGGCATCCGGATGATAGATTCCCTCCACTTCCACTGGCTGCGCCGGTCGCGCGGTGATGCCGGGAACCTGGAAAAGCTCACACACTTTTTCGAACAACCCCACCATGTTCGAGACACCGCGTAATCGATAATAAGGAGCCAACTCAGGAACCTCGTCTATCAGCACGGCCGAGTCGCGGTATTTCAACGTTGACGTTGTCACAACCCAAACACCCCGCCGGGCGGCTGCAGCGACGGCCTGCTCAAGACCAGGGATCGAGCAGCGTAAGGCCAAAATCATATCGTAGTCTTCGAACCGGAGCGGTCGCGGCGATGCCATCCAATCCTGCTCGATCCACAAATCCAACACGAGTTTTCCCTCGCCGTATTCGCGCTGAAACAGCTCATACGCGCGCACGAAAATCGGCGTGTGGACGGCAACGGTCAAAACGGCCAATCGAACAGGCTGCCCAGGCCTTATCTTCCGTTCCGGTCGCTTCGGCGGCTCCGCCCGCCCCGATGAAATCGTCGGCCGCTCGGCCGCCCACCCAGGCCGAGCCAACCCGGTTCCCGCCGCGATCATCGCTCCCAGAACGAACAGTGCCCCGGCCAACCACCAACGCCGGGCGCGAGCTTGTCGCCCGGCAGCTTCGCCCTCGGACGGCCACGCTTGGTCGCGGACGCGAGCCTCGACTGGGAAGGCCAAGACCTCGCTCCGTCGCCACAAATGAGGCATTTCTTCCCCCCGGAAACCAGTAAACCATCCGCCCACGCCCCGCTCGCTTCGAGGCTTAGTCCGGCACATAGATCACTTCTCCGTTTTCCAGCTCGTAAGCAACGCCCAGTCGGATGCCCTGCCCGCCTGCCTTCCGCGAGCTTAGCCGTTGAATACGGATCTTCTTCCCCTCACGGGACAGCACCTCCGTCTGTCCGGCTGCGTTGCGTCTGAGCAACACCCAATCGTTGTTTGCGCGGCCCAAATCGCGCAGATTCAATGCTCCCAGCGCGGTCAACAAGAAGGCGATGGCCAATACGATCGACAAGTCGAACAGGTTTGGCATCAATCCGAGCGGGTCATCGTCCGCAGCCAAATCATTCCAACGGGTCGTTCGCAATCGTCGTCTCATGCCGGCATTCCTCCTGTCTGAGTGCGCGGCGCCCCAGGCCGTTTCTGATCGGACTCGCTGCTTAGCCCTGAACATACCAATTCGCTGACGAGTTCGATGTCGCTGGCCACCAAGTCGGCCGTGTGCGCTCGAACCATCGCGACGACATAGCTGACACCGCCCACGAGCAGGCCGAGAACCGTAGTCGAGAACGCAACGACCAGTTGAGCCGACAGTCCGCTCAGGTCCCCCTCACTCAAGGCCATCAGGCCCGGCCCCAGCGGGATCAACGTCCCGGCCAGTCCCAAACACGGGCCCAGACGTACCAGCGATCGGACTCGGTTCACGTCGCGCGCCAAGTCCGCCTCAACTTGTCCCACCAAATGCTTCACGCGCGCCTCCAGCGTGTCCGCGCTTCCCTGCCTGAGTTCGTCGCGCAACACACGAACAAACCGCCTCACTTGGGGCGGCTGGTCTCGGCTCGCGGCGACCGCCCGCAAAGATGAAATCAGACGCTCTTCGCAGTCGACGCGGATGTCCCGCAATTGACGAGCCGCGCTCAGCGCAGATCGCCGCCGCGCGGAGAAAGCGTCATAGACTACCTCGCCGAGATACCACATCATTTGCAGTAAACTCAGTGCCAGTAGCGCAAGAGTCGGATACAGCAACATTAGGCTGAGCTCGTAAACGAGCTGAATTACCCCCCAACTGGCAAGGCCTGTCATGAGCTTGCGCCTCCGAATATCCTCCCCGACAGAAACTCTTCGGCGAGCAATACCGCCGTCTTGCATCTCCCACTGATTTCGAAGTCGATCCCAAGCCCACCAGCAATTCCACAAGTCCGCAAATCTTCAGCCGGACCTTGTCCCCTTAGATGCATCTCGCAGGGATATTCGCCGGACGTGCGAACGCTGTTGCCGAGCCTTTCCTTCGAAGGCAGCCCCGCCGGACCGCAGCGCTTGGCACAAGAATTCGAAATTCACCGCGCCAGTACCTTGTGCCGCCGAGGCGCTGGCAGTAGGATGGTAATACAAATACAAAAATTATCATACCAAAGCGTATTCAAAGTCGAAAGGGAGCGAAGCATGAAACGGCAAGGTTTTACTTTGATCGAATTGCTGGTCGTCATCGCGATCATTGCCATCCTGATCGCATTGCTGTTACCGGCCGTGCAGGCGGCACGCGAGGCCGCTCGGCGGGCTCAATGCACCAACCATCTGCATCAGCTCGGCATCGCGGTGCACAACTACTATGACGTCTACAGCGTCTTTCCCATGAATCGCACGGGCAAGCGGTACCACAACTGGTCTGCCCTTTCGATGATCGCGCCCTACGTGGAGCAGGCCAACTTGTACGGCCGGCTTGACTTCAGCTCGTACCCATATACGGTTCGTCGAAGAGGACGCGTCTATGCGGATGGCCGTGTCAACGCGGATGCGGTTCGAACGGTTGTCCCTGTGTTCCTTTGCCCCTCAGACGCCGCGCCGGAACGGATCAATCCGAATTTCGGCCCGACCAACTATCTGTTCAATGTGGGAAGCGGCTTGGTTGACCACGGCAGCATTCGGGTGAGCCGTCGAGGAGAGCATCCGGATGGCATCGCCTACGAGGCTTCCAGCGTCCGGTTCGCGGACATCGTCGATGGTTCTTCGAATACCATCGCGATCGGAGAAAGCATCCGCGGCTTGGGCGGCCGGCGACGGCCGTACCAAGACCAGAAAAGACAGCACATTCGCAGCTCGTCCTTTTTCCCCGCCTGCAACGCTGGCCCGAGCAACAATGTGTGGTACGCCGACCGGTGTGAAGGTTGGGTCAAGGGGAGTTTCCCCTACGCCGCGATGACCTTCTTTTATCCACCGAACGCGAAGCGGGCCGACTGTCTGACGGGGAACGCCACCCGGGCGCTCATGGCTCCGCGGAGTTTTCACCCAGGCGGAGTCAACGTGCTTTTTTGCGACGGCCACACCCGATTTCTCTCCGATTCAATCGATATTGACCTCTTACACGCTCTCGCGACTCGAGCAGGGCGCGAGACGGCCGCCATGCCGTGAGCTGTCCTGGGTCTTTGCGGCTTTGACGTCGATCGATGATCGCCGTTGCTAGGAGATCGCTCCACGACGACTGTGGCGTATCAAGCTGACGGTCGCTCTGTCGGGCAGAAATCAAGTGGCCGCAACCAGCGAGGAAGGAATCAGGGGACACTGGAACGCTTCCGCCAGTGGTGTTCCCTGTGACCGCTTTCGTGTCTGCCCGTATGGACACTTTCTGACGCGACTTCGCGGCTGGCTGCACCAGTTCGTTCTGTCGGAACTGTCGAGCTTCGGGCTGGTCTGCGACACGAGATCCGGACGAACCAAAGGCCAGAGTTACTCTTGAGCAATCCAAGAACCCTAGGTGGCTCTAGCCCTTCCCCGTCTCGACGCCGTCAAAGTGAGCGGGCCCGATGAGCGCGTCCTCGCCAATCGCTCGCCCTGGAGCCTCTCGACAGCTCGATGAACATGCGGGTCAGCGGGAATCAGCGCTGTGTCGTCTTCTGGTTGGGGGCGAGAGGATTGGTGGGGAAGCGGCCGAGGAGTTT
>JAADHY010000054.1:987-8966 GCA_013151585.1 Planctomycetota bacterium | reverse complement strand
CAACCCCCTTCTGAGCGTGGCGACTGGCACGAAACTGGGCGCCCGGTGAACAGTCGTCTTCTTCATGGCACTTCATGCAAATCGCCGACTTCTCGCGTGCGGACAACGTCTTGAAGCTCAGGATCAGTCCTGGCTCTTTACCGCGCGTTTCCAAATGGCGGCTGGCCGGACCATGACATGCCTCACAGGATTGCCCTTCCCTCAACCCCCGATGGACGTTTTTCTCCATGTAGTTTGCATAGGCTTCGTGACACATCATGCACAGCTCGACGTCATCCACATACTCCGCTTCAGGGACCTGGGGGATGGCGACCTTCCTCATGACAAACGAAGTCTGCTGGAACGCGGCGTGCCCTTTCGGCCATCCATCTTGCAGCTTGGTCACGCGTGGGTTGTGAGTGGACCGACAAGAAGCAATACCCATCGCCAGGATCGCTACGATGACCCCGGCCGCCCGGAGTCTCGGCGAGCCCAGCAATCGTCGCGTGATTTGCATGGTCCCAATCTCCTTAATCCTCACCAACGTATCGCGATGGTCGATAATCGTTCCCGGCGAACCCCCTCCGTTGGGCTGTTAGGACAACCGAACTGGGCACCAGTTTGGAAGACCGCTCCATCTCCGAGACAACGTTTTCTGGGACAGCCTTCCATCCGTCCCCTCAGAGCCCCCAACCGTTCGGGATCGGTCCGCTCGGTGGGCTTTGCCTTTGTCGACGGAAAGGTCTCCGCACAACTCCAAAGGCGAACCCGGAGGCCGATTGGCTTTTGCCGCCGCGCTCCGCGACCGATTCGTCGCTTCGTTAGGCCAAAAAGCAAACCCCCAAAACCGCATCCACATAATCCTGTTTTGCCGAATAAACGACGAAATCCACTCAACACGAATGCGCGGCCTGTTCTGACTTTTTCGACCATGCGCACTACGAAACTAAAAGTTTTCCGCCGGAGGCCTTTGGTCTAGGCCAATTCCGGTCGGGGAGCACCTCGGCTTGCGGGGAGGCTCAGCTACGACTGGCGATTTCCCGAGTTAGATCGATCCTGTACGTGCTTCCCCCTTCTCTCGAATCTGACTCGATGAGCCAGCGACGGCGTCATCGATGGAGGGCAAAGCGCGCAATGTCCTACGACGTCACGGCTTGCAGATGGCCAGACAAGAACGGAATTTTTCCGCCCGCGGAGCGACCAAGAAGGCATCTTAGCGGTGAGTCTTCTCAGCCAAACCGCGGGGCAGCCTGCGGGGCGCTCTCGCGAAGGAACAGATTCCCGAGCTTTTGGTAAGATAGGCGAAACTCGGAAAGTTTCGGCCCGGCCAGCGGTCTGGAGCCACGATGCGTTGAGACGACGCTCGTGGGCGCACGACGCACTTTGTGATTTCGACATCTGTCCGCAGTGGACTGGTCCTCTCTCCCGCGTGCGGGAGAGGGTGGCGCGCGTAGCAAGCCCGGCGAGGGCTCTCCGATCGCTGTCAAACAGTAACAGTAAACGGGAGGCGCTAGCCTCCGGTGCAGTAAGCAGGAGGCGCTAGTCTCCGGTGCTTCGCGTTTGCGAGTTGAAAACCGCACGCTAGCGCGTTGCGTTCACTCCGTCGGGGGAGCCCGGGTTGAGCGGGGCCCCTCCCGAGATCTCTGCTCCTACCCAAGCCATTGGGCCCCCTCATCCACCCTTCGGGCCCTTTCTCCCCAGGACGGGAGGAGAAGGGACTTCATTTCGCACGCTGACCTCCGAGTGGGCCCGTGTAGCCATGCAAACCCCGTCGTGCGCCCACACTCCTGGCGAGCCACAACAGGCATCGACGCGAGGTCTGCGATGCGGTTTCGCTGGAGCCTGGACTTCGGGTGAGCGACGCCGTGGTCGAGTCCGGAGAGTGCTCCAGCGATGTCGTGTCGGAGCAATCCAGGGCTGGGGGACCGGCTGCAACGATGCGAGGACCGTTGGGCGCAAAAAGACGTCGCATCGGACGCATCCGACCGAGCGACAGCGTGGTGTGGAAGAGAAGGTTGGGATGGTCGCACAGACGGCAGTCGAGCTGCGCGCGAAATTGGGTGTGGGCGCATAAGAGAAGCGACTTCTGGCCCGCAGCAAGGTCCAGAAGCCGCTTCCGCGAACTCGGTCTATTTATTTGGCCAAGTCAGAATTGCTCAGCGTCTCTCAGTCGAAGGCCTCCATGGTTTCCCCGTTTTCTGGGCCGTGGTCGTATCGATCTTGCTCATGCCAGAGTGGCAATCCGGCGGCATAACGGGCGGCCAGCATGGCAACCTTTTCCGGCGACCCCGGTTTTGCCCCCGTGGGCTGTGTCGGATCGACTCCGAGTTTTCGGTAGTCAATTTCCAGATAAGCCTGTTCTTCTTCCTCCCAATTGCCTTCGATGTCCCAATCCGGCATGAAAATATCCGAAGAAACTCCGGACGGCGCTGTCATCGAATCCACTCCCGTAAAGAAACCTTTCGCTCCTCAACCTCGATCATCCATCGCCGACTCACCACGAACTTCTTGCTAGCTCATTTGCGTCGCTGCTCCTTTCAACATGGACTTCCGAACCCGCATCGCGCCGTGACGACACCATCCCGTATCTCGCACCTAACGAAGCTTCCCTACATGCCCCTGCCCGCCAAACGATACCGACATCAACGACACTCTCGATCTCGAACAGCACGATCAGCAGTACACTGGCGGACCGCACGATGCCAACAGCTTGTACTCGATACGCAGCGAGGATTCGCCCGCACAAACAGACAGATCAGGTGGCGATCTTGTTTCGGGATGGTTACCTGGCATCGTTCCCGTTGATGGGGCCCACGCTCTCCTGGCAATCGGGCGCCCGCAGGCGTCATACAGGGACGTTTTCTCGAGGCATGAATCAAGCATCGATTGTCGAATGCAAAACGCCAATAGTCAACAACTTTTTCGGGATTTCGCGGATTTTCCGGCAATTCGTCTCAAAGCGGCCGCGCGAATTTGAAGACCGCGTGGCGTGGACACCCGCTTATCTGAAGCCCCCGGGAAGTTCGCGCGATCCGACATATGAGATGACGAGCTGTTGCTACTCCTGACATTCAGGTCACATTCGGTACTAGCGGCCAAAACCTTGGCAGCTCAGCGGCCGGCGGCTTGAATCCAAAGAAGCACGCCCGACTAACATCCACCCGTCAACGATCGTCATTGATTCAGGTGACGGAGTCTCTCGGCTCTGATTTCGCAGACGATTTGAGACCGCGATCAGCTACGAGCAGGACGTTTTGCAGGACGGGAGACGTTGTATCGTTTCAGCTTGCGGTCGAGCGTTGAGCGTTCGATCCCGAGGATTTCGGCGGCGCGGGACTTGTTCCAGTTTGTCTGATCCAGGACCCAAAGAATGTGCCGACGTTCCAACTCGCTCAGCGAAACAAGCTCGGGCAGGGATTCGCTGCCTCGATCTGAATCGTTTGCCCCTTCGCTGCCCAGCGACAACAGCCGCAGGTCCTTTTCCGTGACCAGCTCGCCGTCGCACAGGATCACCGCTCGTTCGATGCAGTTTTGCAGTTCTCGAACGTTGCCAGGCCAATCGTACTCTGTCAATCTTCGAATTGCCTTCTCGGTGAAGCCCTTGACAGGGAGCTTCATTCGCTGAGCGGCCCGGCTGAGGAAATAGTGGGCGAGGATCGGAATGTCTGTCGGATGCTCCCGCAGTGGCTCGACATAGATTTCAACCACATACAGCCGGAAGAAGAGGTCCCGCCGGAAGGCTTTCTGTTCGACCGCCTGTTCCAAGTCACGATTCGTCGCAGCCACAACGCGCACATCGACCCGAATCGGCTTACTGCCTCCCACCCGCTCAAACGGATGTCCTTCCAAGACGCGCAAGAATTTCGCCTGAATCGATGGGCTGAGCTCTCCGACCTCGTCCAGGAAAAGCGTGCCTCCGTCCGCTTGCTCGAACTTGCCCAATTTCCGTTCGGTCGCCCCGGTAAATGCGCCCTTTTCGTGGCCGAATAGCTCACTTTCCAACAAGGTCTCACTCAGAGCCGCGCAGTTCATGCATACAAAGGGTCGATTGCGCCGGTGGCTGTTGAAGTGAATCGCGCGAGCAACCAGTTCTTTGCCCACCCCGCTCTCACCGCGGATCAAAACCGTCGCGTCGGTGGGCGCGATACGGGCGATGGTCTGACGCAAGCGCTGGATCGAAGGGCTTTCGCCGACAATCTCGTTCCCTTCCGAGACCTGGCTCCACAACTTGTAGTACTCGTCCTGGACGCGAGCGAGCCCCGTGGCCAACGTTTCCACTTGTTTGATGTTTTGCAGGGCGAGAGCCATCTGGTCCGCCACGGCCAGTGTGAATTCCAAGTCCTCCGGTTCGAGTGTGTGAGTCAGCTCGGTCGAATACAGATGCACCAGCCCGTAAATGGTCTGTTCGGACCGGATCGGCGCACAGATGACGCTTTTGACTCGCAATTCGCTCAAACTGTCCCGGCTGGCCAGCTTGCTGTCGTCTTCGACGTCATGGGCGAGCACGGCCTCCCACTCGGTCAAAACGAGCCGAGACAGATAATTGGAGACCTTTTCGTACGGTTCGTCGCCAAGTGATTTATAGGAAATGATGTCTAACTGCCCGATCTGTGTGTCTTCTCGCAACCGGTCTTTCAACAAAAGAATCGCTCCGATGTCCGCCTTCGTTCCTTCCAATAGCCGATCCAGAACCAAATCCGACAGTTCCTTGACGTCGCGAGCTCCGGCCATGTCCAGGGCCAGACGGTACAGCCGAGCCAACTGCTGGCTGGTTTGATCGCGCGTCGCCACGTCCTTGGGCGTAATGTGTCCGAACCGAGTCTTTCGCTTACGATGGAGGATTTCTGGAGCGGCTTCATCCGACCAATCGCTCAGAACGACCTCGACCGTCTCGGCCCGTTCCGTTTCCGATTCGTCGGTTCGGTCCAACCCGGCTAGCGGCCGAGACAGGTCCCGAGTGAATCCCAAAGCATACGAGCCGATGCGGATCAAGTGCCCTTCTTCGAGAGGACAATCATCCGTAACGCGAACGCCGTTAACTAACGTGCCGTTGCGACTGCCCAGGTCCCGCAGGTACCACTGCCCGTTTCGAAAGAACACTTTGCAGTGCCGCCGGCTGCAGAGATCATCGCGTAGGACAACGCGGTTGTCCGGAGAACGACCGATGGTCGTCTCCTGGTCCGGCGCCAGTCGGTACACTTCGCGGTTATGCCGACCGTCGCTGACGATCAGATAGGCCGGCTTCAGAGCATCACCGGTACTTGTGGGATCGCTCACCATCGCAATCAGCCTGCCCCGCCCAAGAAATGTTCGACGCGACCGAGCCCGCTTGACGGACCACCACTAGTGCTCGCGGCACACAAACTGCCCAACCCCGTTACCAGAATAACCGGATTTTCGACGTTTGCCTATGCAGAAACCCACCGTACCGGCCTCGACCCCACAAGTGACGAGGGCCGAGCACGGGGGCTTAGCCGTCGGTCCCGGCGCGAGCGTTTCCTATCGGCTGCGCTGTCCGCCCTGTCACAGGCCGGACGCGCCCCAGAAGCTGACGCTGTCGGTTCACCCGCGGAAGCGAAACGGGGCCGTCAGCCGGGATCGCTTCGCCCGGCGCTTCCGTTCGTCCGGAGAGGATTGCGGACTTGCAAAGATGCCCCGGTTCGTTCATCGTAGTTCGTCGTGGCGCCCGCCGGACGGTGGTCGAGCCGGTTACCGAACGAGTCGCGAACAGACGGGGGAGACTCCAGGAGGCGATCAGAAGATGCAAAGCAGAATGGGTCGGATCGGAATCATCTTGCTGCTCGGACTGATGGTCCCGTGTGTCCTGCGAGCCGAGAACTGGCCGCGATTTCGCGGGCCAAATGGAACTGGCGTCAGTCAGGAAAGGGGAATCCCAGCGACTTGGAGTCCGGAAGAGATCGCGTGGACGGCGGAACTTCCTGGTGTGGGGCACTCGTCGCCCGTTGTTTGGGGCCGGCATCTCTTTGTCACTTCGGCAGTCGATCAGGGGGCCCTGCGGTTTGTGCTCTGTCTGGACGCGGCAACGGGACAAATCCGATGGACCCGGGTCCTCGGAATGAACCGAAGCCACAAGCACGTGCGGAACAGTTGGGCTTCCAGCACTCCGACCACAGACGGTCGCAGCGTGTACGTGACGTTTGCCGACGAAGAGAGTT
The DNA here is from genome assembly GCA_013151585.1 of Planctomycetota bacterium. Taxonomy (GTDB): domain Bacteria; phylum Planctomycetota; class Planctomycetia; order Planctomycetales; family Planctomycetaceae; genus JAADHY01. The sequence continues at coordinate 2,811 of JAADHY010000054.1, read as the reverse complement.
ATTTGGTCACGGCCTACGATTTCGACGGCAAGCTGCTCTGGCGGCGCAGTCTCGGGCGATTCGAAAGCCAACACAATCTGGGAGTGTCGCCCATCATTTACGACGGTTCGCTCATCATAGCCAACGATCAGGTCGGGCCGAGCTTCATCACTGCGTTGGACTGTCAAACCGGTCGGACCCGTTGGCGAGTCCTGCGGCAGTCGCGGGAGACGTCCTATGCCACACCCATGGTGATCCGCGACGCGGAAGGCAACGAGCAGTTGATTTGCGTCAGCGGGGCGATGGGGATCACTAGCCTGAATCCGCACACGGGGCGGCCGAATTGGGCAACGGGCGAATTCCCGCTGAGAACAGTTGGTTCGCCTGTCTTTGGAAACGGTTTGGTGATTGCCTCGTGCGGCCAAGGGGGACGATTCGGGGTGTTGCAAATCGCCGTCGACCCCACGCTCCGGGACGGTGCGGCCCCCGAAGAGCGAATCCGCTGGACTCGGAAAAAAGTCATTCCCTACGTTCCCACTCCGATCGTGTACGGCGGTTACCTCTTCGAGTGGACGGATCAAGGGCTGGCCGCATGTGTCGACCTAAAGACTGGAAAAGATGTGTGGAGGAAGCGGATCGGTGGAAACTTTAGCGGTTCCCCGGTTTGCATCGACGGCAGGCTTTACGCCATCAATGATGACGGAGAGGTGGTCGTCATTGCGGCGTCGCCCGAGTTTCGGCTGTTGGGCCGAACGCCATTGGGAGACCCGTCGCGAGCGACACCAGCGGTAGCCAACGGGCGGCTTTATCTGCGAACGTACCACCGTCTGACATGCATCGCCGCTCCGCCGCCGGAAACCACCGCGGCCCGTTCGCGCTGAAAAATCGTGAAAATCAGGGGCGGCTTGCGGACGTTTGCTTTATAATAGTCATAGCCGGCGTGAGGCTTTCTGGTGACTGGAGGCGGGATCCAGCAAAGCGGCCCTGGTGGACCGGGTCCGTCCCGTTTCGGCGACGCGGGGGAACGCTTCCGGCAGAAAAGGGCGCCGACGGGCCAATGCCACTTGAAATCTTGCGGGCCAGCAACGCTCGCGGAAGCGGCCGGAGATGCACCCTTTCCGGCGCGGCCGTGGGAAGTGGATCGGTGCGGGCCATCTCCTGTTCTGTTCGTCCTAGTAGGTTTGGGGGTCGACTCGAAGTCCATTGGAATGAAGTGGTGAGCTGATATGCCTGCTTGGCCCGGAGGACCCTGCCCGCTTTGCGGCGAGTATATGCCGAAAAACTTGATCCACTGTCAACGATGCCGTGCGCTGCTGAATGAGGATTTGGATAAGAGCAGCGTCGAGATTCCTGCGTTCATACCGCTTCAGGAGATTGACAGCATGGCTCAAATTCAGCCCGCCGGATATCACGTCCTTTGCCCGCATTGTCAACGCGAGTTGCGAATCAACCGCAAGTACGTTTCGCAACAGGTGCAGTGTAAGCTCTGTCACGGAAAGTTTCTTTTTGATTTGGAGAACCCCGAGGTCCGCTCACCAGCTTTTTATGCCACCTGTCCCCATTGCCAGAAAGAGTTGCGAGTGGCGCACAAATACCTGGGCATGAAAGTCGCCTGCAAACATTGCGGCGGCAAGCTGCACTTAGTGGCCGAATCGAACTGATCGGAACGGACATCGTTGGCGAACGGAGCTCACGAACCGCTTGGGAGGACCAGCGGTCATTCGAGTGGTGAGCCGAAGACTCGGCGCTTCAAATCTTCCGGCAGAGAGAGCGACTGACCAAGCAGAGTTTGGACCGCAATCAAACGGGCCCAATCCATGTCGTCCGAACGTTGCACCGGTTGCT
>JAADHY010000054.1:0-950 GCA_013151585.1 Planctomycetota bacterium | reverse complement strand
TCGACGGCTCGCAAAGCCCTGTGCCCCAGCTCTTTGTCCACCCTGCCCTCCTCCACCGCCTCTTGGAGCAGGAGGGCCCATTGCACGTCCTCAATGCCTTCTCGAAACGCTTCCCACCCTTTGCAGGGGCGTTTGAGCTGTCCGCTGGCGTACCAGTGCGCGTGAAAAGCAACTCCGTCTGCTTTCAACCCCCAAATGATGCGCCAGACGTAATGCCGAAAGACGGCCGCCGGACATTCGCGATAGGCTTGCTCCTGATGCGCATATTGCATGTAACACCACATCCGGCTCCCTTCCTTGCGGTTCTTCAAAAGGACGTCCATGGTCGCCGCAGTCGAGGCGTCCGGCATGCGCTGTCCAACGGTCGTTGGGTCTCGCTCCGGATCAGCCGTGTAAACCATCCCGTGGTGCGGAATCCAAAGATCGATGTACGGGCCCATGTCCCGATACAGCTCCGGGTCCTTGGTTAGGGGATCCAGGGCGAACCGGACCTGCGGAACCGCTTCTTTCAACAACGGAACGATTTCGCGCAGTCTGGCGAAGTCGGTCTTGTTACGGGGCTCGTCGTAGATTTGCCACGCGTATTGATCGGGGGACATTCCCAGCTCTTCCAGATGAGCCGCCCACCGGCGAGCATATTCGATGATGTACTCTTTTGCGCGAGGATCATCCCACGGGATTTCGTACTCATTCTGCAGCCGGTCCGCCATGTTCTTGATGAAACCGTAAACCGCCAGATGAGGCCCCTTGCCTTTCGAAAGTGTGATCTCTTGGTCCAAGTAGGTGAAATCGAGAATGAGCTTTCCGCCGTCCAACCGCCATTGAGGCTCTGACATGCTGACCCAGTTGACCTTGTGACGTCGCAGGTCTTCATAGAGCTCGGCTCGGTCGCGGGCGAAATTGTACGTGAACGTATCGAACGGCGGCATCTCAGGGATCCGAATCGGCAG
>JAADHY010000027.1 GCA_013151585.1 Planctomycetota bacterium | reverse complement strand
TGGGAGGAATGTCTCCGCATCGGCCACACGATGGCCGCGGAAGCGATCCGCATCATCCAGAACGCGCCGCTCCAGAAAAGCCCGACGTTGTATTGCACGTCGGCCGACGTGCGTTTGCCCGTCGAGTCGGATGTGATCTGGGGCATCGTCCAGAATTCCCCGCTCGGCTATCCCCACAACAAGGACCGCAGCATCACAGCGCAGGTCAACCTAGTCAATCTGGGCAACGCTCAGATCCTCACGATCCCCGGCGAAGCCCTGCCTAATATCGGTTTCTACCTCAAGAGGAAAATGCGCGGACAGCACAACCTGCTCTTCGGCTTGACGAACGACGCGTTCGGTTACATTCTGACGAAAGTCGACTTCAGGAGCTTTCCGCGTTATGACTACGTCTCGCGCACGTCGCTGGGCGAGATGACGGGCGAGATTCTGATCGAGAAGTGGCTGCAGTTGGTAGAGGCCAGCCCCGCGCCGGATCAGTTACAACGCCCGTGAAGAAGCGGTGCGGCAGCGGAGTGGCGCGCCCTGGGCAAGACTCGAGAGGGGCTGGCGGAGAGGTTTCCCACCGCTGCAGCCGCGAGAAGCCAGGTAGCAATCACCCGATCATTCAGAATGTGCGCTCGACGAACGTCGTGTCGACGTCGCCGTCCTGGAAGACGCGATGCGCCAAAATCTTCTTGGCCAGCGTAATCGTCGTCTTGACGCCTTCCACCACGAACTCATCCAACGCCCGTCGCATGCACGCGATGGCTTCCTGTCGGGACGGCTGATAGACGATCAGCTTGGCAATCATCGAGTCGTAATAAGGCGAGATTGTGTAGCCTTCGTGGACGTGTGAGTCGATGCGGACGCCGGGGCCACCCGGAAGTCGCAGTCGTGTAATGGTTCCGGGGCAGCCTCGGAAATCGTTGTCCGGGTCTTCAGCATTGATGCGAACTTCGATGGCCGCCCCGCGGCTGCGCACATTGCGTTGTTTCAATCGCAGCGGTTCGCCGGCCGCCACTCGAATCTGTTCTTTGATCAGATCGACGCCGGTTACCATCTCGGTCACAGGGTGCTCGACCTGAATTCGGGCGTTGACTTCCATGAAGTAATAGTTGTGGTCGCGGTCGACAAGGAATTCGACCGTCCCCGCATTGGTGTAGCCGGCGGCCTTGATCAGCCGCAGGGCCGCCCTACAGATTTCTTCACGCAGCGATTGTGGCAAGTTGGGAGCGGGCGACTCTTCGACCAGCTTCTGGTGCTTACGCTGCATCGAGCAGTCGCGTTCCCACAAATGGATGGCGTTGCCGTGAGAATCGGCCAGGATTTGCACTTCCACGTGTCGCGGGTTCTCGATGAATTTCTCGATATACACGCCAGGGTTCTTAAAGGCTTTTTCCGCTTCCAGAGCGGCGGCTTTCAAGCCCGTTTTCAGAGCGTGATCGTTGCGAGCGAGCCGCATGCCCTTGCCGCCACCTCCGCCAGCCGCCTTGATCATCACCGGGTAGCCGACTCGCTGTGCTACCTCCAGAGCCGTCTGTTCGTCGGTGACCAGACCGTCGCTGCCGGGCGTGACATTGACTTTCGCCTCGCGGGCCAACTGGCGGGCGGCCACCTTGTCGCCGAGCTTCTGCATAGCCTCATGAGGCGGGCCGATGAATTCGATATTGCAGCTTCGGCACACCTCGGCGAATTCCGCGTTCTCAGCCAGGAACCCGTAGCCCGGGTGAATGGCCTGCACGTTTCCCACCTCGGCGGCGCTGATGATGCGGTTCATCATCAGGTAGCTTTCGCTGGCCGGTGCCGGTCCGATGCAATAGGCTTCATTGGCCAACTTCAAGTAGTCGGCTCCACGATCCGCCTCGCTGAAAACGGCGACCGTTTCGATCCCCATTTCGCGGCACGCTCGCATGATTCGCAAAGCGATCTCGCCGCGGTTCGCTATCAAAATCCTCTGAAACATTTGGTCCTATCCGGGCCAGAGTATTTGCCTTCCGAACATTCCGACGGCTGGCGAAGATTGGGGGGCCAAGCCACGGGAACGGTCCGAGACCAGGGCGAAAAAGGGCGGACATGGCCTGCCAAATGGGCCAACAGGGCTTTCCGCCGGTTCCGATCGACCACTACTTTTTCGGACGAACCCGAAACAGCGGCTGGCCATACTCCACCGGGTCCCCGTTCTTGACCAGAATCTCCGCGATCGTGCCACTCACCTCGGCCGGAATCTGGTTGAAAACCTTCATGGCCTCGACGATGCACACGATCGTGTCCGGCTCGACCTCCGACCCCACCTCGACGAACGGAGGATCGTCGGGCGAGGGAGAGGAGTAGAACGTGCCCACCGTGGGACTCTTGATGTAGACCGCTTCTTCCTCTTCCGCCGGCTTGGTCTCCGGCTCGGCCGATGCGGCTGGGGGCGGTGAGGGGCTCGCCGACGGCGCAGGCACAGGGACGTAGCCGCCTGGGGCCATCAGTTGCGCCCCCTCTTGCGGGCCGCGCCGCAAACGCCAATGTTCTTCGCCCCGCCGCAGGCTGACTTCCGTCACACCATGCTCTTCCATCATCTCGATCAGCGCCTTCAGCTTTTCGAGGTCAAACGGCCCGCTTGCCGCTGCATCTTGTTTTGCCATCGAAAAACCCTTTGGTGGATGCTTCTCTCTGGTTTCACCCGCCGATTCCAACCGCCCCCGCACCGACCGGCTGGAGCCTTTCCGGGCGGTCCCGATCGATGTCGCCCTTGATGCGGACTGGCCACGCTGTCCAGTGACGCGGACCGCCAGCACCACTCCCACGGCGCGGACGTTCGCCCCATCGACCGGTTTTCCGAGAAGGGACTCGCCTGCAGTGGGCAAGGAATGTTGGACCGGCGCTGCCCTCCAACCGGGGGCTCCGTCGCAATCCATCGGCGTCCGACGGCAAATGGCCAGCCAAGCGGACCGCACGAACCGATGGGCCTCCCTGACACCGCCTGCTCCTGGGAACACATCGCGTCCGCGTTCTCCGCGCGTCCCGCGCGCATCGCTGCCCGATAGCCCTGTTCGCAATCCGCGTCCGTCCCGTGCCGCCACACGCCGCTGGAAATCCGGCTGGCTGCGCTGGTCACAAACTCCTGTCTGGGTTGAAGTTTGGGCCGAATCTTATCGGTCCGTTTCCAGGGCGTCAACCCCTGGCCCCGGCATCGGGCGCGCCGACCGACCACCGGAGAGCCGTGCCCGTGGCACCAGCCCCCGCTTGCGAAGGCCGCTACCGTCCCCGCTCGACGGCCCGCTGCAGGAAGCGGTCCACCAGCGCCGGAAAAAACGGACGCAAGGCCAGCCCAAGCCGACCGCGAAAGCTCATGACCAATTCCCGCTTGCGCCGAGCCGCGGCATCAAGAATCAACCGGGCACAGACCTCCGCCGTCATGATTTGATCCTCGCGAACCGAAGTTGAAAGGCCCGGCTGACCGTTCGCCCCGAAAGCCCGCTCACGCATCTCCGTCGCAACGAAATCCGGAAAAGCCGTCGTCACCGTTACGCCGGTTCCTGCCAGCTCGATCCGCAGGGCATCGAAGAAGCCCGTCATGGCATGCTTGCTGGCCGAGTAGCAGGTGCGAGTGGGAGTCCCCATCTTGCCCGTCAGGCTCGAGACCACGACAATCTGGCCACGGCTCGCCTTCAAATGAGGCAAGGCGTAGTAGGTGCAGTAAACGCTGCCGAGATAATTGACCCGCACCAACGTCTCCACGGCTTCCCAATCGCGCAGCTCTTCGAACCGAGCGATCATCGAAACGCCGGCGTTGTTGACGAGCACATCCAAACGCGCGAATTCGTCGATCGTGCGCTGAATCAGATGCTCGCACTGAGTCCGATCGGCAACGTCGGTCGGGACGGGCACCGCGCGAGCTCCTTGTTGCCGACACTGGTCCGCCAAGGCTTCCAACCGGTCGGCGTCCCTCGCCGCCAGGGCCAGCCACGCTCCTTGCGAGGCCAATTGCAACGCCAAAGCCCGACCAATTCCGGCAGACGCACCGGTTACCACGACGACTTTCTCACGAAAAGGCAATGCCCGGACCATTCGATCTCCCTGTCATCGGGCTTCCAGTGAACCGTCGAACCATTGACTCGGGAACGCCGCCTCAAACTGTCTGTCAGCCCCAACCGGCTGGACGGCACAGGAAGTAAAATCCGCTGACGGCGACCCCTTGGGGCGAGCGTCCTGCAGATTTACTTCCGAACCGTTTGCCGAAGTGCCCGCGCGCAAGCACTCGTCCGTCGTGTGAGCCGTCCCGTCACTAACACGCCAGATACCGATAGCCGATTCTCTCGCCCACAGGCCTTGGGAACCGCCAGAAAACAAGTTGTGCCCGTCGGGGTGTAGGATAGGCTTTCCAGCCAGTCAAGAAGGCGACCGATGGAACGTCCATCCTCAAAACGGGCCCGTTATTCTCTGACGCCCCGTTGGCTGGAAATCACCGGAACCGTGCGCGGCGACTTTGTTCGCTCCAGCGGGTCGAACGCTCTCAGCCCCAGCTACGGGCGAGCCTGGGAGAGAGCCGGCTCCGTCCATCTCGGCTACTCATCACGGGAGGCGTATGGTAACACACGGGCAGGCCGACCGATAGCGCCGAAGCTCTTTCTGCCGCAAAACGAAGACGCTAGGTTCGCGGAAGGGCCTCGGACTCGCGTAGGCCCCCCGGGAATCAAGAATCAGAACGGTCGTGTTCAAGGCACCGACGCGGCCGCCGTCGGAATACGACACCTCTGGCGAGGAGCCGCCGAGGCAGAATCAAACCCTTTTGTACCCGTTCCCAGGTCAAGACATAGCGAAGCGCGATGGCCGATGCGGCCGGCATCGGTGATGCAGCATGCTAGCCAATGCAACCAGCATCAGCTCCCCAGAAACAGCCGCGAAGCATTGGACAACAGCCGGCAACTTCCATCAGCGCCACGTAGCCCCGTTGCGAATCGGTACGGCGCCTTTCCCCTCGAACGGTGACGATAGCTTTTCGCGCCGAACGTATATTATCCCCCCAAGCTTTCAACATTTCAGAGGCAATCGCAATCGACTATTCTATGAAACGCGACGATCGTTTTTCAGGCCTTTCCTCGGTTCCGATTGGGACCTTTGGTTTGCGGATTCTTGGCGAGAGGGGCAGGGTGCGTACGGTCGCGCTGAGAGGGGATCATGCGGAAACCGCGTTGCAGTCATTGCTGGAAGAGCTCAACTCGCCCGTGAATGAGCCGGAGCGGCAATGGCATCCTCGCGGAGAGTGGTGCCCGCCGGGGGTCACGATCCTCAAATGGACTTTTTCCGGCAGTGGCGAGCCCGCTGAGGAGATGCCTGAGGCCCAAAGCGTCGCGAGTTTGCTGTTGGAGACCGTGAGCGATTCAGGAGGAGGTTTGCCGTCAGGCCTTTCCATTTGCCTCATCGCATCAGGGAAGCAGCTACCGTGTCTTCCATTCCGCTTTACCACGTTTGGCAATACACCGATGTGGATCGGCAGTTCTGGCAAGAGCATCTGGAGTCCTGGGTGCCGGCTCGCATCTTCGATGCTCACACGCACGTCAATGAGCCGCGGTACCGCGTCGTCGAGATGACGGAGGAAAAGCGGCGGCAATACTGGGTCAATGAAGTCGCGGAGCCGATCGGAGCGGCCGATGCCGACCGTTGTTACCAGGTTGTTTTTCCAGGCCGTGACTTCTCCTGTCTGGCCTTCGGGCATCCCACGCTGGAGTTCGACATCGAAGCGAGCAATGCCAGTCTGCAGATCGAGTGCGAACGGCGCGGCTGGTACCGTTTGGCCGTCGTCCGGCCGCAGTGGTCGGCGGATCGGCTTGCCCGGGAACTGGATCAGCCGCGGGTGTTGGGCGTCAAAGTCTACTACGCATTGATCAGCCATGATCCGACGACGCGCGACAAACACCTGGAGGCGAGCATCTTTGACTTCTTGCCGCACCAGCAGTTGGAGCTGCTGAACGAGCGCCGCGCCTGGGTTACATTACACGTCCCGAGGGCCGCCCGCCTCGGGCACCCGGACAACATCCACGAGATCCGACAAATTCGTGAACGATATCCGAACATCGTGCTGGTAATTGCTCACCTGGGCCGCAGTTATACTCTGCCGCACGCCGAGGAGTCGCTGCCGCACTTTGCCGACGACGAAGGCCTGTATTTCGACAACTCGGCCGTGTTGAATCCGGACGTGCACCGCTTGGCGCTCGAAGTGCTCGGCCCGCGGCGAATCCTGTATGGAACGGATAACCCGGTTTTCTACATGCGCGGTCGGCGCACCTGGCGCGGGCGGTCGTACATCAATCACACGAACTATCCCTTCCACTTCAACCGCGAGCGCGAGCCGCCCGAAGTCGAGGCCCAGTACACGCTTTACATGTACGAAGCCCTCCGGGCGCTCAAGCAGGCCTGCGCAATTCGGAAGTTGTCGCGCGAAGACATCGAAGCCATTTTTTGCGGCAACGCCCAGCGATTGATTGGAACGGTTCTCCAGTGACACATTTCGATGGTCTCGTGCCGGCGGCGACGTCTGCGTGGGCCTCGTAGAGCCGTGTCGCGCGGATGGTGTGCTGAAGCGGTCAATATCCTTCTTTGCCCTGTTCCGCCGCTATTCCGCGCGTCGAGTCGTGCTGGATCGCGGTCGGATCGCCGCGCCCCCGGCGACGATGTCGCTCTACTCACCAAAGCAGTTGGCTCCGGCCGTCCGTTGGCCTCTCAGCTTTAAGATTTCCTACCCGTTTTTGCTGGGCCATGGGTGTCAATCTGGGTAAACCGGGGTGTCCCTGCCGGTAATTCCGGATGAAACGGGAAATCCGGATGATCCAGAAGAATCGATCGTTCTCTCGAGGAAAGAGGTTCGTACGGCCCTGTTGATTGTCCGATTTAAGGGATTGAATCGGCCGTGACGATTGTACGGCTCGTCCGGGATGTACTGCTCTTTCATCGGGAGACCAGGCTGTGAGGTTTTCAGATTGGTTGGAGGCTGTCAGGCGGTTTGGGCGTACGAGAACCCGAGCGCGGCGGTCCGTTGCGGCGCGGCCGGCGGCCGAGGTATTGGAGGATCGCACCCTTCTGACAGTCACCACGACGTTCCTTCAGTCGGCCGGTGAACTGCAAGTGATCGCCGATGCGGGGGAATCGATCCAAATCCGCTCTAACGCGGCGGCAACCCCCGGTGTAGAAGTCCTCGTGGACGGCGTCGTGGATCCCAGCTTGCCGGACGTTGCGGCGGCCGACGTCCAAACGATCATCGTCCGGGGGGGCGAGAAGGCGAACGTGATCGACCTGAGCGCGGTCTCTTCGGTCCAGTTCACTTCGTTGTCACGCATTGAGATCGACGGTGGCGACGGAAACGACACGCTTATTGGAACCGACGACGCCAATTTGGCCGACTCGCTGGCGGGCGGCGATGGCGACGACACGATCCAGGGGCTGGATGGGAACGACACGATCGACGCCGGGCACGGGAACGATTCCGTCGATGGCGGTAGCGGCGACGACAGTCTGGTTGCCGGCGATGGTAACGATTCGGTCACAGGCGGTGATGGCGGTGATACGATCATCGCGGGCGACGGGGACGACCTGATCGATGGTGCGACGGGCGACGATACGATCAGCGGCGGTGATGGCGCCGACTCACTTTCGGGAGGTGATGGTAACGATTCGGTCGACGGCGGACAGGGACGGGATACCCTGATCGGCAACGACGGCGACGATCAGCTCTTCGGCAACAGTGGTGCCGATGCCCTTTACGGGGATGATTCCGACACAGCCGTCGCCGGGCTGGGCAACGACACACTGATGGGGCAAGGCGGCAACGATACCCTGCACGGAGGCGGTGGTGCCGACCTGCTCGACGGCGGCTCCGGCGATGACATCATCGAAAGCGGCGCAGACGCTGCGGGCATTTCGCAGCAGTCGCGGCTGTTTGCTGTTCCGGCTGACGGATCGAACACGATCGTCGAAATTGATCCGACCACCGGTTTGGAGCTGAACCGCTTCGCCGCCCCAGAGCCGGTCCGGCCCCGACGGCTTGGCCTTTGACGGAACGACGCTCTACTTCATCAACGGATTCGGCACCGACACGTTGTATGAGCTGGACCCGGCCACCGGAGTGGTTCTCGACTCCACGCCCATCACGGCCGGCTCCGGCAACTACGACGGTCTGGCCGTTCTGAACGGACTGGTTTACATCCTTGATTTTGCCAACAGCGACATCCTGGTGTTCGATCCGGTCACCGACACGATCACAAACATCTTGGACATCGATGGAACGAATCCTGGCGTGACGCTGGTTGGCGGGATTGCCGGGATCACGGGGCCGGACCGCATCGTGGCGACTCAAGCGGCGGGCTTGATGGTTCACGAGATTGATCCGACGACTGGGGCAGTTACCGCTAGCTTTGCCCCGACGACGGCCAGTGCCGGATCATATATCGGCGCAGCGGTTGTCGATGGTGACATCTATCTGGGGGCTGCGACGTCCAGCACGATCGACGTGTTCTCTCGCAGCGGCATCTTCCAACGCAGCGTGGCCACTCCGTTCGGGATCAGCGCTTTGGGCGGCGATGACATCCCCAGTACGGTGACCTCGTTGGTGGGCGATTTCGACATTCAGGTGAATTTCCTTGGAGAATGGACGGCTTCGCAACGCGAGGCGGTTCTGGCCGCCGCGCAGCGATGGGAACGGATCGTCATTGCCGACCTGCCGGACGTCAACGTGCCGGGCATCGGCTTGGTTGACGACTTGGTCATCAACGCCGGCTTTGCGCCGCTGGACGGTGCAGGGAATGTGCTCGCGGGGTCGGCGCCGACCTATGTGCGTAGCGAGTCGCGTCTGCCGGCGGCCGGCGATTTGCTTTTCGATGCCGAGGACCTCGCGCTGTTGGAAGCCAACGGAAAGTTCGAAACGACTGCCCTGCACGAGATCGGACACTTGTTAGGGATCGGGACGATTTGGCAGGACTTGGGGTTGGTCACCGGTTCGGGAAGCGCCGATCCGCAGTTTGTTGGACCTCATGCCGTGGCCGCTTACAACGCGTTGACGGGAGGATCGTATTCGGGCGTCCCGATCGAAAACACGGGAGGGGGCGGCAATGCCGAACATCATTGGCGAGAATCGATCTTCACGACCGAGCTGATGACAGGCTACGCGGAGGCGAGCGGAGTGGCCGAACCGATCAGCGCCGTCACCATTGCTTCACTGGCCGACCTGGGCTACGTCGTGGACATGGACCGCGCGGAAGTCTTCGCACCGATCGCTTCTCCGCAGGCCTTGGCCCAGCAAGGGGCGAGCGGCTCGGGCGTCTCCCCGGGCAATGCCCTCCAGCCCGTCCAGAAGATCGGAAAGCGGATCGTCTTGGATCAGGCACCACAAACGGTCGACTCGTTGGACGCCAGCAAGTCGGTCGATGGACAGCCGGTTGTGGACACGGAAACCACGGCGGGACCGGGCCAAGGGAAACTTGAGCGCGAGCCGAACGATTCCATTGCGACGGCCCAGAACCTGGACAACGAGAACTGGAGTCTTGAGAGCGATCCCAATATCGGCGACACGCTGACAAACACGTCGACGACGATTCCTCACATTACCGTTTCCGGCACGGGCGACGGCACGTTCGACTATTTCTCCTTCACGGTTTCCAACGCGGGAGATCGGGGCATTTTCGACATCGATTTCGGCGCCGATTTGCTGGGCGGAGCCGGCTCGATCGATACGGAGCTTTTCCTGTTCGATGCGGCGGGGAATCTGCTCGCTCAAAACGACGACGCTTCCACGGCCGCTGGTGCGGGTGGAAGTGTTAGCGGGTTGGATGCCTACATCGAATACACGTTCGCATCGCCGGGATTGTACGTGATTGGAGTCGGGGAGTTCCCCTCGACGGGGACAAATGGGGGAATCACCGGCAACACCCCCGATCTGGGCGACACCTATACTCTGCAGATTTCTGTGGAGAACCATCCGCTGGGTGGAACGCCGTCACCTGGTCCCAGTCCGCCGGCGGCCGCGGTGGCCGACACGCTTCTCGGTGGCGACGGCAACGACTTGCTGATGGCCTACAACGGGGATGATCTGCTTGACGGCGGTCTGGGCGACGATACGCTTGACGGCGGCGACGGCAATGACTCGGCCTTCGGCAACGCCGGACGAGACTCAATTCTAGGCGGCGCCGGTGACGACCAACTGTCGGGCCAGGGCGGTGGCGACACGGTCGACGGTGGTGCTGGGAATA
>JAADHY010000774.1 GCA_013151585.1 Planctomycetota bacterium | reverse complement strand
AGGATTTCGTCTGCGAACCACATGCGGCGATTCAAAACTTGGGCGAAGAACCTGTCGGCGAGCCAAGCTGCCTCGCGAGAAGCGGACGCCAAAAGCCGCTGCTCAACATGGTGGCTGCCGAAGCCGAAGCCAATCGGCAGTACAGCGCGGAGATCATCCGCCAGAATCCCGATTGGGTGATTCAGGAGCTGAAGGCAATCACCGAAGGCCCTACCTTATTCGCGCCGGCCCGCCACCGAGTGCGTTCCGCCGACATCAACGTCTCGCGGCTTCGGAAAATGATCATCGCCGCCCATGAGGAGCATCCCGACGACTTCGAAACGCTGCTGGGAACGACGGGGGTCGGGCCAGCCACGATCCGGAGCCTGTCGCTGTTGGCGGAGCTGATCTACCAGGCGCCGGCCTCATCCCGCGATCCAGCCAAGCACCTGTCACCGGCGAAAGCCTCGGCGGAAGGCATAGAACCCGGAGAGCATGGCCGGCGCTGGGCCGATTATTCCTACGCTCACGGCGGCAAAGATGGAACCCCTTTCCCTGTGGACCGCGAGACGTACGATCGCAACATTGCGTTGCTTCTGGATGCCGTTCGGCGTGCGAGAATCGGCCAGAATGACAAAGTCCATGCGCTGAAACGACTTGCGAAGTTGGAGAAGTAACTGTTGCACCGGCCCGCTTGAGCTTGGCATCGAAGGCGCGGGAACCCAGGGGGGACTTTCGCCGAGGGGGGATGAAGCAGGTCTTCAGAGCCAACTCGGCGGCTTCGTCCTGGCGAGACGGGAACTTTTCGCGGGATTGAGACGTCCCACTGATAGAAAGCGCGGGCGCAACCGGTCGTACCCGAAGTGCGACCGCGACTGATCGGAATGATCCGACCGGCGAAGGCTGATTGTCGGATCGCTTCCGTTTTGTCTGAAGACAGATCAGGAAAGTGGATCAAAACCGCTGCGATCGAGGCTATTTTTGTTGACGCAAGTGAAAGTCCTGTGCTAACTTACCGTTAGCGGCGCAGTATCGAACGGCGCCGAGCCGCTCGAAAAGATATCCCATCCGAGGAGCACATCGACCTATGGCAGAAAACCCGGCCGTCTGGGGAATTGAGATTGGGCAAAGTGCCCTGAAAGCGATCCGTTTGAGATATGCGGAAGCGGCAGGGCAAGTCATCGCCATCGCGTTCGACTACGTGCCTCACGCCAAGATTCTGAGCCAACCGGACGCAGTTCCACACGAGTTGATTGCTCAGTCGCTCGAGACCTTTTTGTCAAGGAACGACTTGAAAGGCGATTTGGTCGCCGTCGCGGTGCCCGGGAGCACGGCCTTGGCGCGATTCATCTCTCTCCCGCCAGTCGAAGCGGGCAAAGTCGGAGACATCGTTCGCTACGAGGCCCGCCAGCAAATCCCCTTCGCTCTGGAAGACGTGGTCTGGGACTATCAGACCATTGGCAAGGCCGTCGAGGAAAGCGGCTACATTCTCGGAGCGGAGGTCGGCTTGTTCGCCATGAAACGCGAACAGCTTATGCAACACCTGCAGCCTTTCCTGGAGCGAAAGATCGAGGTCGAGCTGGTCCAAATCGGATCGTTGGCCGTTTACAACTTCCTTTGCTACGACCAGATGGGAATGCGGGCCGAGCAGGAACTGGTTCCGCAGGACGAATATACCATCGCATTGGACATGGGGACGGACAATACCGCGCTGGTCATCACCAACGGCGAGAAGATCTGGATCCGTAACGTCCCCATTGGTGGCAACCACTTTACGCGGGCGCTCACCAAGAACATGAAGCTCACCTTTGCGAAGGCAGAGCATCTGAAATGTAACGCCACCAAATCGCCGGACCCCCGTGCCGTTTTTCAGGCGCTTCGTCCTGTCTTCAACGATTACGTGTCCGAGATTCAGCGGTCGATCGGCTACTTTTCGAGCGTCAATCGCGACGCGCGGATCGGCCGCGTCATCGGAATGGGCAACGGCTTCAAACTGGCGGGTCTGCAGAAATTCCTCCATCAGAACCTGCAGTACGACGTGGAACGAGTGGAAGCGTTCGAATCGCTCGTTGGCGACATGGTGCTCAGCGCGCCCCTGTTCCAAGAAAACATCATGAGTTTTGTGGTGCCTTACGGGGCCGCCCTCCAAGCTTTGAAGCTGACCCACATCCACACTTCTCTGCTTCCCAAAGAAATTGCCATCGCCCGCACCATCCGCCGCAAGAAACCATGGGCGGTGGTGACGGCGGCTTCGCTGTTGTTGGGTCTGTCGCTTTCGACCTTCGGCTATAGTACGGTGGCGAGTTCGGTCAGTGCGGAACGGTTCGGAGAGGCTGAGCAAGCTGCCAAGGAGTTCACGTCGAAAGTTTCCAGTTTCAAATCTAACTACGACCAGGCAGTGGGACAGCACGCCCAGCTTGTGGAACAGGGTGAGAAACTGCTCGCGCCGTTACGCCCGACGCGATATTGGATGGAGCTTTATCGCGCGATCAATGAATGCTTGCCTCGGGATGTCGGAGACCAACAGGATATCGAAGACATTACCAAGCGAGAGC
Source organism: Planctomycetota bacterium (assembly GCA_013151585.1). Lineage (GTDB taxonomy): Bacteria > Planctomycetota > Planctomycetia > Planctomycetales > Planctomycetaceae > JAADHY01. The sequence goes on along the minus strand of JAADHY010000774.1, from coordinate 12,753 downwards.
GGATCAACCTGACTCAGATTTTCGCGACAAAGACAGACGATCTATCGAAATGGTTTGAACCGCTGAAGGAGCAGCAGCGGGCGTTGATGCTGCCGGAGGATGTGAAGAATCCTCCGACAGGCCCGGGCTATGTCGTGACGTTGATCGGTCACCACTACCACGAAGAGCCGGACAATTTCCGGAAGCGAGGCCGGGAGTACGTCCGCAACACATTGCTGAAGAACCTGACTCAGCCCACCCTGCAGCAGCCGAACAGTCCCCAGCCGGTGCCTGTGCGCAAGCTCGGGATCACTCATGCCACGATCATCACCTTCCAGACCGATGAAGTCCCTTACAATCCTCTCGGCGACCAAATGATGGGACAGATGGCTCAGTTGGGTCCTGGCGGTATGGGGCCGATGGGACCGATGGGACCGATGCCGATGATGGGCGGCGATCCGGAGCAGGACATGGAGGCAATGATGGAGCCGGCGTATGGCGGCTTCGGCCGAGGGGGCGCCATGCGGCGGCCTGTCGCGGTTCGGGCGAAACCGGGAGCGGAGGCCCCGGAAACAAAGATCATCCGCCGCACCTCGTTTGTGATCCAGTTCGTGTGGCGGCCGACCCCGCCGGACCAGCGGGATCAGTATGACTTGAAACCGGAAGCTGCGGAAGCGGAGGGAACGGGGACGGAAGAAGCGCCAGCGGAAACTCCCGAAACGCCTCCGACCGGCGAACCGGCCGCAGCCGACGAGGAAACGCAATAGCAGCGCTCGCAAAACCGGGGCATTAGGATCATGACCCGGCAACAAGACCATCGGAATCGAGGAAAGGCCGCACGAAGCGTTTTGGATAAGCTGTCAGCTCGAGGATAACGGCCATGGATTACATGAAACAGATCGCCATCTACAAGTTTTGGATCATTTTCGGCGTGGCCTTGCTGTTGCCGCCGATCGGATGGTGGACTGCGACGGGTAAGTTGTCGCAGGAGGTGGAGCAGCGCTGGTCGGCCCTGGACAGCACGTTCCAAGGTATCCCCGACGGGGCCAACGCTCCCAACCAAAGCTGGATCGACGCGGTTAACAAGCTCAACGAAATGCGCAAGGAACGACTTCGTCTGGCCGCCGACACGCTTTGGCAGCGACAGAAGGAGCTAATGACCTGGCCGGAAACGATTCAAGAGCAAATGGCGAAGTGTCCTTTCCGTGGACATCCGACGGACCGCGAGCAGTTTCTGAGCATCCCGTACATTTACCAGCGGGAGTATCCCTTGCAGATCCGCGAGCTGTGGCTGACAGTCGACCCGGTCGACGAAGAAGTGGACCCCCTGCGCGACCCGTCGGCTCCCCGGAAAGTCATTCTGAAACAATCCGCCATTCCTCAAGTTCCTCGGGACCACTGGAAGAATCTGCCGCCAACTTGGGACGAGATGTGGAACGTCCAAGAGGACTACTGGCTGATCCGTGAATTGCTTCGGGCGGTCGCGCGGGTTAACGAATCGAGCTCTTCGATCCTAGACGCGCCCATTAAATCCGTCCAGGAAGTCGCCCTTTTCGGCGGTCAGAGAAAAGGAGCGGAATCCTCCGGTGGAACGACGTCATCCTCGCCAAGCATGTCTTCTGGCGGCGATGATGAGGCCGACATGTACGGCGGAGGCATGGAGGATGGCGAAGGGATGGAGGGCCTGGAGGATTTGGCCCAGGAATACGAAGGATCGGGCGGGGAAATGATAGGCGGCGGAGGTGGCTTCGGCGGATTTGGCGTCGGAGCATCGGAAACCGCCGGAGGCGCAGGTGGCCTCGGTGGTGCCGGCGGATTCGGCGGCGGATTCGGGGGATTCGGAGGGACAGGCGGAGCGGGCGGCTTCGGCATTGGCTCCCGAGAAGCCGGGGGATTCGGTCAGGGGGCGATGGCCGGGATGGATGGAAGCCCTTTCGGGGTCGTTGCTAGCGGGGGACGCGGCATGGGAATGGCTTTGGGCCCCGGCGGACTTGGAATGGGCGGCGGAGCCACTGGCGGAGTCGGAAGTGCTCAAGGGATCGTGGCGGAAGAGTTCGAGATCAGTCGGGACGCCACGGACCGGTACATCGACGAAGGCGAGGACATGCCTTATCGGACCCGTGGCTTTTTCTTAAATGTGATCATCGATCATCGCAAGCTCCCCGATTTTATGGTGGAACTCGCGAATTGTCCTTTCCCCGTTCAGATTGTCCGTGTGCATTTGACTCGACTGAACCCGGACATTCCGACGCGAGTCACAACTTCGACGTTGGCCGGCCGCGGCGCCGGTATGCCGACAGGTCGGATTCTGGGACAGGCGACGGCGACTGCACAACAAGGGGCGACAACGACGACGGAAGCGACGCCCGAGGATGAACGGGCATTGCGGCGGCTTCATGCGATGGCGGCGGCAGCTTTGACAGACCCGAATCTGGCGGCCGTGGCGATCGTTGGCTTGATGACCATCTACAACCCGCCGGGGCAGACGGAAGAAGGTTCGCAAGAAGCCGAAGCGGCGCCAGAAATCGCGGCGCCTAGTTTGACGCCTGCCGCTCCCACTCCGGCGGCCGCGACGTCCCCGGCTGGCCCGACGCAGCCGGCTGTCTCGTCTCCGGCAGCGGCTGCAACGACTGACAAATCAGCGGAGGCGGCGGCTGAATCGGTGGTGCCGGCAGCGGCAGGACCGACCTCGCCGCCGGCAGCAAAGCCAGCGGGACCGCCCCCAGAAAAGCCCCAAACGACACCTGCCGCTAAGTCACGACCAACCCCGGCAGCCAAGCCGGAACAAGGCGGCCCGAAGGAAAAGCCACCTGAAAAGCCATCTGCATCGGATGCGGCCGCCGGTGCCGTGCCAACTGGCAAACCGGCTGCGGGGGCTGCGCCGCAACAGAAGAACGAGCCGTCGAACAGCCCGAATCCCAAACCACCAGCGGGCGGAACGAAAGGCTCCGAGGAGAAACCACCAGCCAAGAAAGGCTGAGTCCGGCAAGAAAACATGGGCTCTGATCAACGCGAATTGCGTTTGATCACTTGCTCCAACGGACGGGAAACGACTGAACTGGGACCCGATCATGAAGAACTTCACGGCGAAATTGAAGAACCTCGATTATAAGCAACTGGCGATTGAGCACGGCGAGAAGGCTGTGCTGGGGCTGGTTGGTCTGTTCGTTTTGCTGGCTTTAGCGGGCACGAGTTGGAGCCGCTACGAACGGAGCCCGAAGGAGTTTCTGGATAAGGTGGCCAAGGGCGAGGCCAGCCTGAGTGAATCGCGATGGCCGGAGGAAGAACGCCAGAAGCTAATGGCAGCCCCCGACGTGGTCGAACTGCTGAATCAGACTGACACGCAGACGGAATTGGCTCTGTATGAGTATCGGACGCCTTTCTTCTGGCCCCTGTATTCGAAGAAAGAAAAATACAAGGAGCCGGAATGGCTCCCTGTAGAAGAATTGATCGCCGATCCGGGGTACGTGATCCTCGAGTTCGCCGCAGAGTCTGAGGAAGAAGGTGAAGGGGAAGAGGGTGAGGTTGCGGCCGCGGAAGGCGAGGGCGAGGCGGCGGAAACCGCCGTGGCCGACACCACACAGCCGCGACGGGGGCCGGCTTTGGACGAAATTGCTCCCCGAAAAGCAGGAGCTGGGCGGACGGGCGTGAAGTCACGGGCGCGATCCGCCCTTTCGGCACGGGGCGGGCTGCGATCCCGGGGCGGCTTGATCCGGGGGTTTGGTGCGAACACCGAGGAAGATTTCGGTGAGTACGCGGCGGAGATGGAGGCGCCGGGAGTGCCGGAGGGAATGGATTTGGAGCAAGAGTACGGGGCCGAGCCGGGCGAAATGATGGAGCCGATGAGCATTGCCGGTCCTGATGAGATGACTTCAGAGATGGGAGCCGGCGTCCGAACCACCCGGACTACCAAAGCTCGCGGCATGAGGTACATCGCCGTGCGCGGCGTCTTCCCGTACAAAAAGCAGCTCGAGAAGCTCGCGGAGGCCTTGAACATTCCGATGGCCGCCGACGCCGAGCCTTACCTAGACTTCTATGACTTTGTGCTTGAACGGCAGAAGGCTGTTCCGGGACCAAATCCATGGTCTGGACCGTGGGAAAAGGTCGATATCCAAGACGCCTATGACGTACTGAAAAAGGTGGTGGATTACGACGTCCCGATTGTCGACGTGGCCTACACGGACGCCGTCTTCACCATGCCGCTGCCGTATCGCGTGGCTGGCGAGTGGGGCGAGAAGGTCACCCACCCGCGGATCAAGAAGCTAACGAAGGAGCAGGCCGAAGAGCAAATGTTGCTCAACGCCAAAATGGTCGAGCTGTACGAGAAGATGAAAAAGGAGCAGGAGCCGTTTCAGAAGCGGGGCTTTGCGATCGGACAAGTCGATATTCGCGACGTCCGCAGCCAGGTCGCCGGCACGAACATGCAGCAAGTCATCGACATGATCAGGCAGGAGTTGCAGTCGGACGACTACCAATCGTTCCAGGAAGGTCTGGGAGGAAAGCTCGATCCGGAGCAGTTGATTCAAGACCTCACGAAGAAGCCCGTCTCGCTTTCCGCTCAAGTTCTCCTTTTCCGCTACTTGGACTTTGACGTGGAACCGGGGAACGCTTATCGATACCGCGTTCGCCTCGTCGTCCGCAACCCGAACTATCAGCGGCCGATCGCCGAGCTGGTTGACCCGGCGAGTGCGGAAGGGTTTACGCGGATGANNCGGATGACGCCCTGGAGTGAACCGAGCAACATGGCGTTTGTGCCCCAAGACGAAGAAGTCTTTCTATCGGGCGTCAACCGGGTGCGAGGCCGTTCGGACATCAGCGCCGACTTGGAGGTCTTCAAGTGGTACGAAGACTCGGGCACCATGATCCGGGCCAACCTCGGCAAGTTGCACGCGGGGGACCAGGTGGCGGGCGTCGTGACGACCGAAGTCCTGCGTCCGGCCGAGCAAACGTTTGAGGAAGAGGAAGGCGTCGAAGTCAAAACGAAGAATATCCTGGTGGACCTTGCGCCACGGTCGCTTTCCGATCCCCGTTTTGATCCCCGGCAGCATCCCGATTTGGGACTGGACCCACGAGCCCGAACCGGATTGCCTGTGGCCGACGAAGTCCTGCTCTTAAAGCCGTCGGGCGATTTCGTTTGCCTGGACTCGGTTTCGCAAAAGGAAGCTCGTGCGCAGGCCCTAGCCCGACTGGAAGCCCAGAACAAACCCTGGGAATTCTTGAAAGAAAAAACTGCCTCGCTTAGCAGCCGCGACAAGAAGAAAAAGAAGGGGCGACGCGGTCGGCGCGGACGCGGTGGACCGGCCGGGTTCGAAGAAGGCTACATGGAGGAACTCGAGGCTCTGGAAGGGATGATGGGTGAGCAAGACATGGAAGCCGACCAGTACGGGGCGGAGGAAGGCGGCATGTTCAGTTTCGGCCGTGGTTCGGGGCGACGCTCCGGCCGCGCCAATCCTCTCCGCCGCCGTTTCAGCACTCGACGATCCCGCTAAGAGAACGCACGCCGCGACGGTTTAATGTGCCAAGGCCGCTTAGCTGTCGCTCGGCCACAACCAAACAAGGCCTTCTGGCCTGCCCCACTTCGCGACCGACACTGCCAGCGTCGGCAGCGGAGGCAATGGGCTTCCGGCTTGGCTTTCCGCGGCGTCTGTATGAGCTGGTCTTGAAACAGGGCTTTGGTCTTTTCGTACCGATAAGAAAACGGCCGCAGGGAATGGCTCCGTCCTTTAGGATGAAGCCGCGGGCAACGCGTAATCTGTCCCGCCTCGTCGCTCGTCACCGCCCGGCAGGCAAGAACCGCTCCCAGACCGACGGAAGATTGTCCAACACCATCGAGCGGACTTCGGCCGCAATAAAGAACGAACCTGTCACGCAGATCAAGTCCGCTGGCTCAGCGAGTCGCTGAGCCAGCTTCCACGCCTGCGACGGCTGTGAAGTCCAGTGGACGGGCCGATCAGAAACGGAGCGGCAAACTCGCAGAAGTTCGGTGACGGGCAACGCCCTCGGGTTGCCCAAGTACTGTGTCAGAATCACCGTGTCGAATTTGGGCAGCAAGAGCCGCAAATGCCCGGCCACGTCCTTGTCCCGTGCCGTGGCGAAGATAAGCAGTCGTCGCCGAGCAGAGAAGTCTCGAGAGATGGTGGCGGTCAACGCAGCGATCGACGCCCAGTTATGAGCGGCATCGACTATGACCACCGGCCGTTCCGAAAGCACTTCGATCCGAAGCGGACACCTGACGTCTTGCATGCCTTGCCGGACAGCATCGGGCGCGATCATCCAGCCTCGTTGGCTGAGGACGTCAATGGCGCCGATGGCCAGCGCCGCGTTCCGGACCTGATGAAAACCACGCAGCAGAACGGGGATTGCTGGCCAACGCCGCTGGGGCGTCTGGACATCAATTTCTGCGGCGACGTCGGTCGACCCACTCCGTCCCGTCCGATCCTCGAACTCACGATACCGGAATGTGATCTCCCGACCGAGCTGCCACAAGGGAGCGCTCTTATCCCGGCAAATCCGCTGAACGACCCGGCGGGCCGCCTCCGGCTCCGCTCCGCAAATCATCGGGATACCCGGCTTGACAATGCCGGCTTTTTCTTCGGCGATCGCCTCCAACGACTCCCCCAGCAGTCGCATGTGGTCACGGCTGATGCTCGTGATCAGCGTTACTTCCGGACGGCACAAATTCGTCGAATCCAAACGTCCCCCCAAGCCGACCTCCATCACAGCAATGTCGACTTCTCGCTGCTCGAAGAACCGCCACGCCAACGCTGTCGTGATCTCGAAATAGGTCGGCTTCCAACGGCCAGGCGTACGGTCCATTTCCGCCACCGAGGGGCCAATCTCATTGATCAGCTCCACTAGGTCCGACTGCCCTAGCGGCCGACCGTTCACCCGCATTCGTTCTTCGAATGCTTCGATGTGCGGAGAAGTGAACAGACCGACCCGGTAACCGGCAGCACGTAAAACCTCGGCGACCATGCAGGCAGTCGATCCCTTCCCTTTCGTCCCGGCGATGTGAACCGCGGGAATTTTTTGTTGGGGATTCCCCAACAGAGCGAGCAGATGCGCCATCCGGTCCAGTTTGAAATCATGAGAACCAAAACGGTCGGCATGGACCAACTCGTAGTTGATGCGCCCGTAAAGGTATTCGACGGCCTGTTCGTACGTCTCAACCGTACGCGTCACGGATTCCTCTCCTTACTCCCTACTGGACTGGCCAGTCCTCTCTGTCGCCGGGACCGGTCTTCGGGTTTCGTTCAGGAACCGTCAGAAAACAAGTTGTGCGGCCCGGGATGTAGGATGGGCTTTCTCGCCCGTCAAAAAGGCGACGGACAGAAATGTCCATCCTACAATACAAAATGATCACGTTATTCTCTGACGCCCCTTACGGCGATGCGTGCCCGTCCCAACAACCGCCCGCCGACATGGCATACGTCTGGGTTCCGCCTGCCAAGCGGCTCGGCCGGGCCACCCCGACGGGCAGCAGGCACACGTCGAGATGGTCACACGCCTGACAGTGCGAGGCGTTCATCCTCCGGTCGGCCGCTCTTCTCATCCACCAAACTCGCTGGACGTTGGATGAGCCGGGAAGGGGACGTCGGTCCCCCATGCGCTGTCGCCTCATTGTAGCTCTCGGCACGCTGGGAGAATTGTGAGAAGCCGGCCGATCGGTGCCGACGGGAATTGCGGTCGAGCCGCTCAACGAACTCACTCGTTGCCGCCGCTGTGGCGGACATCTTATACTCCGCGCGGCCAGAATTCACCTCTCGCCGCGCGAACCCTCTCCGGTCTGATTCGTCTGACCCATTCCGGACAGCCTGGTCCGTCGGATTGCTCGAGTGCGGCACGCCACGGCGGATGTCCCGGTTTTCCGACAGTTGACACAAACGCCCCGTGCCCCGGGCAAAGCGTCGTTTTTTCGGGAATTCCCAAAAAATGCTGGTTGCCGTTGACAGCGAGAACCATAATCGTATAATGACATGCGATTCAGGGGTTATGCCATGCTCTCTAAGACCGGAATCCATGCTCTCACCGCCATGGCCGCTCTGGCGGAGCTCAGACCCGGTGCCTTCGCCGGAGCGGCCGATATTGCGCGCGAAATCGGGGCGCCGCCGAACTACCTGGGAAAACTCCTGAGGACTTTGGCCGATGCCGGCCTTCTGGAGTCGCAGAAGGGCAAAGGGGGCGGTTTTCGGATGGCTCGTGATCCCGCTAAAGTCACGCTGGCCGAGGTGTTAGAGCCGATTGAGCATATCAGCCGTTGGACCGGTTGCTTCCTGGGCGGCGTCCGATGCTCCGACGACTCGGCCTGTGCGGTTCACGAGCGCTGGAAGCGTGTTCGAGACGTGTATCTGTCGTTTCTCGAAGAGACCACGGTGGCGGATTTGACCAACTCCGCGTCTCGAACCCCCGCTCCCGCGTCGAAGGAAAAGCCGTGAGCTCTGACGCCTTGCGAAGGCGAGAGCTCGGAGTAAAATCGGATAAGTACATGCCAAAATACGCGTTCAACGAGGAGGTCGATCATGCTGCCCACTGACGTCTTGCGGGCCGAACATCGCGTCATCCAGCAAGTGTTAGGCTGTCTGGAACGGATGGCACAGAAAGCCCAAAGCGAGGAAACTTTGGACATTCAGTCGGCCAAATCGGCCATCGATTTCTTCCGGACCTTCGCCGATCGGTGCCATCACGGTAAGGAGGAGGCTCATCTATTCCCCGCCATGGAGGCGAAGGGCTTTCCTCGTGACGGCGGACCGACCGGGGTCATGCTGTACGAGCATGAGCAGGGACGGAGCCATATCCGCGAGATGGACGCCGCGGTCGATGCCGTCGCCACTGGCGATTCGGCCGCGCTTCGTCGGTTCATCCGTCATGCGTTGGCGTACATCGAGCTGCTTCGAGCGCACATTGACAAAGAAGATCATTGCCTGTTTCCCATGGCCGACCAGGCCTTCGGAGAATCGGACCAGCAGCAGTTACGCGAGGTGTTTGAACGGGTCGAGCGAGAGGAGATTGGCGAGGACGTCCATCAGCGTTATGTCGCGCTGGCCAACGAATTGGCTGACCGGTTCGGCGTCGAGCGGGTAACCGCATCCGCGGGCTCGGGCGGCGGTTGCCATTCCTGCGGCCATTGAGGTTTGGCTGCGAGCGAGCGTATCCTGAAAGCGGCGGCAGACGCAGACGAGTCCTGAGGGGCAGCGGTTTGCGGTGTTTCCGGAATTAAGCTCGCTCGTGCTGCGTGAGGGGATAAGGGACTTTGTGAACTAGGGACAATCGTGCTTGCAAGGAGACGAGTCTTATGGTTTCCAACAGTTTGAAAGTGCTGTTTGTCTTCTCGCTCTTCGGAGCGATGGCGATCACGCTTGGGGGGTACAAGTACACGAAGGAAGCGGCGCCGCCGTATCCGGAAAAAGTGATCAGTCCGGACGGGCAAGAAATCACCAATCGGGCTGGCATCCTGCGAGGCCAATCGGTCTGGCAAAAGTACGGTTTGATGGACAACGGCTCGGTTTGGGGCCACGGAACTTATCGGGGCAACGATTACACCGCGACGTCCTTGCACCTGCTCGGACAATACATGCGAGACTACCACGCCCAACAGAAATATCACAAATCCTATTCCGAGCTCGGTCAGGACGAGCAGGCCGCTTTGGACCGGCTGGTCATCGCCGAGTTGAAAGAGAATCGGTATGACGAGGCGACCGGTCAGTTGCAGTTGACGGCAGCGCAGGTGGCGGCCCTGAAGCAATTGCGACAGCATTGGGATCAGGTCTTTTCGAAAGGCGACGTCCGTAACGCGATTTCCCCCGGAGTGGTGAACACGGCTGAAGAGCGACAGGACTTAGCGGACTTCTTCTTTTGGACCGCGTGGGCGGCCGGCACCAAACGGCCGGGGAAAGACTTGACCTACACAAACAACTGGCCACCAGACCGCAGCGTCGGCAATGACATCGCTCCGCAGGCCGTCGTCTGGTCGATCGCTGCACTGCTGGGTCTGATGGTGGCTTTGGGCGGCGCGCTGGCCGTTTTCTTCCGCGGCAGCTTCGATCGAGACTTGGTCGGGCTGGAGCTGGATCAACGCGTGGGCGAAAAGCTGATTCACCGGCCGATTTCCGTCAGTCAGCGCAAGACGGCCAAGTACTTCCTGGTGGTCTGTCTGCTGTTCTTGCTCCAGCTTCTGCAAGGCGGTTTGATGGCTCACTACACGGTTCATCCCGGTGAGTTTTATGGACTCAACTTCATTTCGGACAATATCCCGTACAACCTGCCGAAATCGTGGCACTTGCAGTTGGCCATTTTCTGGATTTCCGTGTCGTGGATCGGGGCCGCTTTGTACTTGGGCCCGATCGCGGGTCGACGAGAACCGAAGGCTCAGGGGCTGCTAGTCGACATTCTGTTCGGAGCGGTCGTCTTTGTCGCCGTTGGGGCTCTGCTCGGCACGGCCGCCGGCGTAAAAGGCATGGGCGGCCCGTGGTGGTTCTGGCTCGCTCACCAAGGTTGGGAGTTCCTGGAACTGGGGCGGCTTTGGCAGATTCTGCTCTTCGTCGGGCTCGTCATCTGGGTCGTTCTGGTGTTCCGGGCCGTGCGGCCGAACTTCGGCAAAGGGCAGGACCGTTGGGGAACGGTGCCATTCTACACGTATTCCGCCATCGCGATCGTGTCTTTCTTCGCCTTCGGCCTCTTTTATCATCCCGGCACCCACTTGACGATCGCCGACTTCTGGCGATGGTGGGTGGTGCACACGTGGGTCGAAGGGATTTTCGAGTTCTTTGCGGCTGCTGCCATCGCTTACGTCGTGACGACTTTGGGGCTGGCCCCCAAACAGAAAGCCCTGCGAGCGGCCTACCTGACAGCCAGCCTGGCGTTGTTCAGCGGGATCATCGGCGTCGGACACCACTACTACTGGTTCGGCGATCCGGACCTGTGGTTGGCGATCGGCGGCGTGGTTTCGACGATGGAGCCGGTGCCCATCGTGCTGCTGCTTCTGAAGATCATCTTGGATTCCCGCCATTCGATGACCGCTACTCAGGAATCCTTCCCCTACAAGTGGCCGATGATGTTCTTGGGCGCCTCAGCCGTTTGGGCGTTCCTCGGAGCCGGCGTTTTCGGCTTCATCATCACCACGCCGATGGTGAATTACTACGAGCATTCCACTTATCTGACCATGAACCATGGCCACACGGCTTTGTTCGGCACTTACGGTATGCTGGCGATCGGCCTGATGCTGTTCTCACTGCGTGGATTGGTGAAGCCCGAGACCTGGAACAACAGCTTGCTGAAACTGGCTTTCTACGGCATGAACGGAGGCTTGCTGTTGATGGCAGTCTGCACGTTGATGCCGGTTGGGTTCATGCAGGCATGGGACTCGTTCGTCAACGGCCTGTGGCATGCCCGCAGCGAGGCTTTCTACGAACGACCGCTTGTTGAGGCGATTGGCCAGTGGCGGATGATTCCGGATTTCATCATCATCGCTGGAGCCTTGTGCTTGGTGGTCTTTGTGGTTCGGGCGATGCAGAACTTGAAGCCCGCCGAGATCATGGACGGTGATCCGGTCGAAATCCCGAGCGCCGAGATTGGCCCGGCATCTGCGGCCGACCAAGCCGCTCCCACGACAACGCCCGCGTAGGAGGACGACTGACCATCGCCGGAAACCGCACGGCAGCGGCCTCCGGTGCAATTCCCGCGGCGAAGGGGCCGCCCGCCTCGCGCGAGCCGGCCTCTCCCTTGCGCACCGGTGCCCGCTGCGAAAAGCTTCACCTCGAACCGCGGCCCCTGCGTCGCAGACGGGAGACACAGGGTGGTTCTATGCCGATGAAGACGGACGAACGTCCCGGCTGGCCTCGCCGCGCCCGCTCGAGATCAGCGTCGTCGCCGATGCACGGCCTTCGTCCGTTGGGGATGCAAAGGTGCCACGAATCGCCAGGTGCGGTAAGACGTTGACACTGCGACGCCTTTCCCTATAATTCGCGAGCGTTTTGCGCGGGCCCGGACGGTTTGTGATAGCCAAGGAATCCGCGAGGCTGCCAGTGCGTCCCCTGTCGGCTGCACGGCCCCGGGGTGCTGTGAGTATACTCGGACAGTATGGACTGCGGTCGCTTCGCCCCTCAGCCGGCCGTCGATGGACTCGGCAAAACGGTTGGCGACCGAGAATTGAGCTCGAATGCTATCCCTCAGCAAGGAACGGATCGCATGGCTGGTAACGTCTTGGAGATCAATGACAACAACTTTGAGCAAGAGGTATTGCAGAGCGATCAGCCGGTCCTCGTGGACTTCTGGGCTCCCTGGTGCGGTCCCTGCAAGATGTTAGCGCCCGTAATCGACGAGGTAGCCGACGAGCTGGCTGGCAAGGCGAAAGTGGGTAAACTGAATACAGACGAAAGCCCCAATACGGCGACCAGTTACGGCATCAACGCCATTCCGACCGTCCTTTTGTTTAAAAATGGCGAAGTCGTCGACCGATTCATGGGGATCGTACCGAAAGAAAAGCTGGTTGACGCCGTCAATCAGCATCTTTGATTCGGACCGGATGGCGGTTCGCGAGTGGCCGTGGTGACGGCCAAAACTTTGGGAAGGGAATCCCAACATGGGCGACCACGAGCAGACCGGTCTTCGTGAAGCGGACATTCGTTTCGAGGACGCCGTCAGGCCGGAGTCTCTGACGGACGGTGGCGAAACAGATCGGCCGCTGGAGACGCGTCGGTTCGATCCGCCTCACTCTTCCGTGCCGGCTCCCCGGGAGAGCGGCGTGGCGTCTGGCTTGGCGTCAGCCACCAACCCGCC
>JAADHY010000657.1 GCA_013151585.1 Planctomycetota bacterium | reverse complement strand
CCACTCGACGCAGTTTATCACAAAATCATCAATTTCTCCTATTGACGTTTTGCAGCACTTCTGCCTGCGCGCAAAAGCTGACATGCACCCGAGTCGCGAAATTTCCGCAAGTTGGTGTTGACGAAAACGGCCACATTTAGACAATCCCCCATCATCTCTCATCTTGTGACCCTTTCGGGACCCATCCACCATCCCTTGTCCTTTCACGCCAGGCAGGATCGATCGTGAACGCGCAGATTCTCTTGATGGTCGTTTCGTTAGGCCTTTCCCCGTCGGGAATCGACCGGCCCGGGACGTTGGGTTTGCTGGATCAAGCGCTGTTCGGGCCGCCGGCGGACCATTTCTTGCGAAGAGTCGAACCCGTCCGGGAGCTGTCTTCGTTCGGCTGGCCGAGTGAGCAGACCAACGGGTCGGCCGTCTGGTACGTCATCCGGGGGCAGAATAGTTCACCGTACGACGAGCAGCCGGGCACTGGTACGCCAGCTCCAGGTTACGTCTCTCCATCCCCGTGGTTGCCTGGGACGCCGGTCAATCCCTTCCTTCAGCCTCCTCCGCAAGACCCCTTCCTGGCTCCCCCCGGGGCTCCGCCAGCGGCCATGCCCTGGGGCGGAATGATGTTTGGAGCCACCGGCCCGCAGCCCTTCCGTTTTGGTTGGATGGGGCGGGTCGATGTCGGTTACATCCCGAATCGGTCGGCCGACGACGCAAATGGCGACTTCGGCGTATTCGAAACGGACGTGGAGCTGAAGTACACGGCGCCGGTTCTGCCGGGCATCATCGGGTCGTTGGCGCCGCAGTTCAACTACCGGGCCTGGGACGGACCGCTCAGCGTGCCCAACCCGGGCGGCGGGTTTTCCAGCCTACCGGGCAGCGCCTACCGCATTGGGCTGGATGTGATCTTGCAGACGCCCGCAAATGCTCCGTGGAGCGCCTTGATTGCCTTCAACCCATCGGTCAATAGCGACTTTAAGAATAGCGTCACGGGCGACGCTTGGCAGTGGGACGGCCGAGGCATGCTGTTTTGGCGCGTCACGCCCCAATGGATGCTCGTCGGAGGTGCGGGATTCCTGGACCGCGTTAACGACCGCGTCATTCCTTATGCGGGCTTCGTGTTCATTCCCAATGACATTTGGGAATTTCGGATTTTGTATCCCGAGTCACGGATCAGCTTGTTCCTGGGCAACTATTGGGGATGGTCGTATTGGCTCTACGCTCGCGGCGAGTATCACATTGAGGCGTACGAGATCGATAACGAACTGCTCGGCCAGCGCGATCGGGTCGAACTGGAAGACTATCGGCTACTCATCGGTCTGAAGACGGACGCATTCGGTTTGAGCGGGTATGTAGAGGTCGGTTGGATCCTGGGCCGCGATATCGACTATGGCATTTCCAAGGCCACTTTCCACCCGGGCACGGGATTTATCGTTCGCGGTGGAGTCCGTTTCTGAGCGCAGCATTTGAGACCGCAAATCGCTTTCCCACGGGTTGCGTCACGGGCTGTTTCCTTCAGGCCCTTGCAGGGCCAGCATGATGCTCGCACCGCCGTTCGCGTTCGTGAATGTGGTCATTCATATACTCACGCACCTCTGCGTTCTCATCTCATCCGTCAGTCCAGCCCGAAGGGACCCTGCGGCCACGTCGGTGATTGGTCATCTTCTGGGGCCCGCGGTCTCGTTGTAATGGTCCGGCGAACCGGCAAAGCCGGAACACTCGGCGCAGACTGGCCGAGAACAAGCTGTCTGATCACCCCAAGTTGTCTTTGCCGCCTTCTGCCAAGCTGTCCCGGCATTCCTTGCGCAGCGTGCGGGCTCTGGCTATGTGCTAGAGTTTGTCTGAATTCACCGTTTTTCAGACAAGAGCCCAGCCCTGCCCAGGAGATGACGGGATGAACGATGAGCCGGTGGCGATCATTTTGGCGGCGGGAAAAAGCACACGGATGAAGTCGCCGATTCCGAAGGTGCTGCAACCGATTGGGGATCGGCGCATGATCGACTTTGTGTTGGATGCAGTCCGTGGGGCCGGCGTGGCCCGGATCATCGTCGTAATCGGCCACAAGGCGGGTGTGGTTTGGAAGGCGCTGCGGGACCAGTCCGACTTGCAGTTTGCCCTGCAAACCGAGCAAAAGGGAACGGGTCATGCGGTGAGGGTCTGTCGCCGACATCTGGAGGATTTCCGCGGCGCGGCACTGGTCTTGGCCGGGGACACGCCGCTCATTCGGTCGGAGTCGCTCACCGAGCTGCTGAATCGTCAAAAACAGGCCGATGCCGCTTGCGTGATCGGGACGGCGATCACTCCAGCCAACAGCGGACTGGGACGAATCGTCCGGGACGATCGCGGCGAGTTCGTGCGCATCGTCGAGGAAAAGGACGCTTCGCCCGAAGAAAAACGGATCGAGGAAATCAACACGGGATGCTACGCATTTCGGTGTCCTGATCTGTTCGAGGCTCTTGAGCATGTCCGTCCGGACAATCGGCAGGCGGAGTACTATCTGACCGACTGCCCGGCCATTCTGAAGGCGCAAAGAAAAGGCGTGCTGGCCTGCCCGGTTTTTGAAATCGAGGAGGCGATGGGAGTGAACACGCCTGAGCAACTGCGGGACGTTCAGAGGCGTCTGGAGCAGCGGCAGCTCGCTTGACAGCCGCTACCGTCAACCGGTCAAATAAGGCTGGGTCGGGCGACTGCTCTCGGTGGCGGGCTTTCTGTAGGCCGAGCCGGCGGCGCTCGTCGTTTCGATCCGCTTGGCTGGCTGCGGTGCGTTTGTCTCCGCTCGCATTCTTCAACCGGCGCGGCAACCTTTCTCGACGATGGAAGTGTCGATGTATGACCGATTGACGCTGATCAGCGGACGGGCCCATCCTGCACTGGCTCAGGAGATCGCGGACTATTTGGGCCTGCCTTTGGGCCCCGTCGAGTTGGGCAACTTTCCGGACGGCGAGATCAGCGTGCGTTTGGAGCACAACATCCGGGGACGGGACGTCTTCTTGGTTCAACCCACCGGTCCGCCGGTCAACGAGAACCTGATGGAGCTGCTGATCATCATCGACGCTTGCAAGCGGGCCAGCGCCGAGCGGATCACGGCGGTCATTCCCTACTTCGGTTATGCCCGTCAAGACCGCAAAGATGCCGGACGCGTGCCCATCACGGCCAAACTGGTGGCCAATTTGATCACGAAAGCGGGAGCGGACCGCGTCTTGACGATGGACTTGCACGCCGCCCAGATTCAAGGGTTCTTCGATGTCCCGGTGGACCATCTTTACGCGGGGCCGATACTAGATGAATACTTCCAATCCCTTCGGCTTCCGCGTGACGAAATCGTCGTGGTGAGTCCGGACGAAGGGAGCATCAAGCGTTCGCTGCAGCATGTGAGCCGGTTGGGCGGCCGCTTGGCGATTGTTGATAAACGTCGTTCCAGCGCCACGGAAACCAAACAAGCGAACTTGATCGGCGGTCCCATCGAAGGAAAGACGGCCTTATTGTTCGACGACATGATTTCGACGGCGGGGTCAATTGTCGGAGCTGCGGAAGTGGCGAAGGCCCACGGAGCAAAAGATATTTACATCAGCGCTTCGCATGCGGTCCTGTGCGGGCCAGCGGTCAGTCGCTTGCGAGAAGCGCCGGTGCGCGAGATCGTTGTCTCCAACAGCCTCCCGATTCCTCCGGAAAAAAGACTGCCGAACATGAAAATCATCTCGGTCGCCCCGCTGTTGGGCGAGGCCATCCGCCGGATCCACCGGAACGAATCGGTCAGCAAGCTTTTCGATTGAGCGGCACGCGGCGCCTTCGGCGGACCAAAAGGCAAGTTTCGCGACGGTAGACCTCCTCCTCCTAACGCGGCGTAACGCCGCTATCCAAGTTAGCGGCAGTCGCCAACCGCCGGTAGCGCACCGGTCGGTGCGCCCGCATTCGACTCGACCGCAGGCTGGCGCCTCGCGTTCACACGGACACAGGAACGAACACCGCTGCAAAACGTATGCGCGGCCTACGTACCTCATACGAAGGAAAACTCGATGGCCCGTCGAAATATCGATCCAGCACAGTTCGGCAAGCCGCCAGAGCCGGAACGCTTGGCGGCCGCCTTTGGGCGTTTGTGCCAGGTTGTGGCCAAGCTGCGGTCACCGGAAGGCTGTCCGTGGGACCGACAACAGACGCTCGAGACGATCAAGCCGTACACCTTGGAAGAGACCTACGAGTTGCTGGATGCGATCGACGCCGATGACGACCAGGCGATCGCCGAAGAGCTGGGTGACTTGCTGTTGCAGGTCGTTCTGGACGCTCAGATTGCTGCCGATGAAGGCCGCTTCGACATCATTGAGGTGATCGACCGGATCACGAAGAAGATGGTCGACCGGCATCCGCACGTTTTCGGCGACGCGGAGGCGGATACGCCGGAAGACGTTCGTCGCCACTGGGATCACCGGAAGCAGGGCGAGAAACGACGCGAGTCGTTAATGGACGGCATCCCGCCCGAGCTGCCCGCTTTGGCGCGGGCATACCGCCTCACCAGCCGGGCGGCTCGCGTTGGCTACGATTTCCCTCATCGCGCCATGCTCTTCGACAAGCTCCGGGAGGAGATTGAGGAGCTGGCGAGCGAGCTATTCGAAGACGGGAAGATTCCGCAGATGGCCGCCACGGTCGACGCCGAACCGACACCGGACGAGCCGATCGCAGACGCAGAGCGCCAGGCCCGAATCGAAGCCGAACTGGGCGACATCTTGTTCGTCGTCGCCAACATCGCGCGCCGATGGAAGATCAACCCCGAACAGGCTTTGCGCAAGAGCAACGCCAAGTTCGAACGTCGCTTCCGACACATCGAACAGACGCTGGCCGAACAGGGCAAGGACATCCGGCAGGTGAGCCTGCAAGAGATGGAGGCTATCTACCAGCAGTGCAAGCAGGCCGAGGGCGGCCAGTGACGCTCGGAAGTGGCTCACCGACCGACGCGGTGTCGATCCGGCAGTTCCAGTCCATCGGGCGATTCCGCCTTTTTGGCCCGGTCGGTAGAATGTCGCTTGTGCCCAAGAATTGAAGCTGGGCGTCGGAAGTTCTGAACGACGGCCCAGAAGCAACCTTCGATGGGCTCGTCTTCGCCGTTCGGAAAAGGGCTCAGTTTGGAAGACAATCGGCAATGATCTCGCAACGGGCACTGGACGATCTTCGCATTCGCATTCTGTCGCGTTATGCACTGCTCTTCCTGATCACGTGGGAGGAGGAACGCTGGCTGCCTGCTTTGCGCGAGGTGGCCGAAGAGTCGGGGTTGGGATTTGCGACCTGGTCGATCACCGAAGGACTGCAGCCGTCGCCAGACACGGAACAAGACACGACGCGGCCGGAACTGCTTTTGGAGCAGATTGCAGCGTATCAGTCGAATTGTGTCTTCGTGCTGAAAGACTTTCATCCCTATTTGGGCGATCCGCGCGTGGTGCGCCGTTTGCGGGAGCTGATTCCCGGCCTACTCGCGGAGAACAAGACGCTGTTGCTCATGGGGCCCAGTGACGAGGTGCCGCTGGAGCTGAGCAAGGATGCGGTCAAGGTCGAGTTGCCGTTGCCGGATTTGGAGGAGCTGCGTGAGGAACTGAACGCCGTTTTGGAGGAGCGAGCCCGAGCGGGACGGCCCCAGCTCCGGCTGCAGCCTCAGGAAGAAGAGCGGCTCTTGAAGGCCGTCCTCGGTTTGACCGGACAGCAAGCTCGCAAGGCGTTGGGCCGAGCCTTGTTGACCGTGGATCAGGTCGACGATTCCGTCTATTCGGTCTTGGTCTCCGAAAAGAAGTCGATGATCGAAGGATCGGACTTGCTGGAGTTCCAGGAACTGAGGGAAGGCGTGGAGGACGTCGGCGGTTTGGAGGCCCTCAAAGATTGGCTGAAGAAACGGGCTGAGGCGTTCAGCGTGCGGGCGCAGGAGAAAGGGATCCCCGCGCCGAAAGGCGTTCTGTTGCTGGGCGTGCAGGGCTGCGGCAAGAGTCTGACAGCCAGAGCGGTTGCGAAGTTGCTGAGTTTTCCGCTGGTACGGTTGGACGTCTCGACGCTGCTGAGCTCCGACACTGGGGCCTCGGAAAAGAACATGCGGGACGTGCTGCACTTGATGGAGATGATCGCTCCGGCCGTGCTCTGGTTGGACGAAGTCGAAAAAGGCTTTGCGGGCGCAGAAGGGCAGCCGTCGCAAGATGCCGTCATGACGCGACTGCTTGGCCGCTTCCTCACGTGGATGCAAGAGCATTCTCGGCCGGTTTTCGTTGTGGCCACGGCCAATTCCGTCGACGCTTTGCCACCAGAGATGCTACGGCGAGGTCGATTCGACGAGCTCTTTTTCATTGATCTGCCCAACTATCACGAGCGCAAAGAGATTTTTTCGATCCATCTGCGGAAGCGAGGTTATGATCCCGCGCGGTTTGACTTGGACCGGCTGGCCGAACGGACGGAAGGCTATAGCGGGGCAGAGATCGAACAGATTGTGCTGGCGGCCATTGTCGAAACGTTCGGCCAAGACCGCGAACTGACCGACGCCGACCTGGAGAAGGCTCGCGAAGACACGGTACCGCTCTCGGTGACGATGGAGGAGAAAATCTTTGAGCTACGGGAATGGGCACGCGGCCGCTGCCGTCCTGCCACACCGGATAGCCGAGTGCTGCAAATGCTCGAGGCCGAGCAGCGCGAAAAGGGATTGAGTCCGGAGCGAGCCTTCGACGAGGAGCCGGTCCAACTGGACTTCGAAGACGAAGAATGGAAAGAGTTGGCCGCGTGCGGAGACCTAGAGGGCGCTCTTTTGGAGTTTGTGCGGCAGCGGGATCGAACGACGTTGCCGGAGATCAAGAAGGCTTTTGCAGGTTTTTTCCCGACGGACGGTCCGCAAGGTCTAGCCCTACGCGTAGACCCAAACGTCATCGTATGTCTAGGCCTCAGCGGCGATTTGGCCGCCGCTTTGTCGAAGCTGATCAACGACCGCCGGCTGTTCTTGACGCCGGCCCCGTTCGAGCAGTACGGGTCGATTGTGCGAGGCACGCGGCTGCCGCTGCTCCAAAAACTGGCGGAGAGTCGCCAAAGACGGCCAGTGCTTTTTCCCGTCTGTCTCAGTGACGTGGCTCCGGAACGACGGGACGAGCGTCTGTTTCGGGTCATTCGGGTACAGTTGGGCCGATGAGCGACGAGCGCCGTGTGGCGACCGACGCGTTCCCGAACGACTTTGCGGATCACACTTCTCTCGCCGGTTTAAACAGAGGCCCACAATCTTCGTTCTCGCTCCGGACGAGCCACGTGCCCCGGCTGGCGAACAGACGTGCCGGAGCATGTACTCCGGTCGCCATGACGCCCCCCGCTCGGTTCAGGCTTGCCGAACGAGACGTCGACGTCTGTTTCGTTTTCGCGCAGACTCCTCTTTTCCTAAACGCCGAGATTTGCTATGAAATCGCGGCTTTTTACGGGTCGAGCGGCGTTCAGCTTGGTGTGCCGGCCGGAGCGGAACCGCGATCGGCCGAGAGCGTGCCTATCGGAGTCGCATCCTACCGTTTTGGGGAAGGATTCCCATGCAGAACTCGATTTGGAAACTGGCCGCGTTGGCGGGCGTCATTACGCTCGGATTGGTGATCGTGCTCCAGGTCCAGCGCGGCATCAATCAGTCCGCCGCGACGGACTCCGCGGAGCGCGACGCAGAGGCGATCGATCGAGCCGCGACGTCGCCGCCGGGCCACACGACACCCCGTATGTCGGGCGACCTGCCGGCAGCGCCCCCGCTCGCGCAAACTGCTCCGAAGGCCGAGAGCGAGCCGGAGTTTTCGACCGACGTCCAGTTCGGGCAAACAGAACCACTTCCGGTGCAGGACGACCGGCCTGGCCCTGCAGCCAGCAGCGAGAAAACCGAATCGACCGCACCGCCGTTGCCTGCCGAGGCGGTCGCGGCCGCGCCGTCGGCTCGACGTCCCGTGACGCCCGCTCCGTTGCCAGACGAGTTCGTCCCCGTGCCCGATGGACAAATGACCGCGCGCGAGAACCAACAGCCAGCGAGACTCTCGGTCTCGACTCGGCCGCACGGTGAACCAGTCGGCGCCCCCAGTTTGCCAGTTGCGGGTCTCGATTTCCGGGACAGCCACCGCCAGTCCGAGACGACCGCAGATCCGTCCTTGCGTTCGGAGTTTGGAAAGTTACCGGTGGCGACCTCAGCGTCTCCCAGAGCGGCCGGTGCAGAAGACGATCCATTCGGCGAGCCACGGGACCACGAGGCACAGACTTCCGCATCCGTGTCTGCTGCTCTTACCGCTTCCCGTCAATCGCCGGCCATGCACTTGCCCGGCGATTTGGAGCACAAGGTCAGCCCGAGGAGCCAAGCAAACATTGAAGACGGGGCCGAGAAGCTCCCGGCATTCCGTCCGGCTGAGTCGCTAGCGTCCGGCGGCGAGATTGCCGAGACAGCGGCCGGACCAGCCCATGACCGCTCAGCCGCGACCGTCACGTGGAACACGCAGAACACGTCGAACACTGTGAACACGTCCAATCCAGCGGCTTTGTTTGCCGGATCGACATCGAGTTCCCGTCCGGCCGAACGCGAAGGAGCATCGCTTGCCGCAGACTCTGCCGAGAGTTCTGTCCCTGTTGCCCTTGGCGCTGAATCTTCGGCTGACGAACCGTTTGGTAGCCAGCTCACGAAGACCGACGAATCAAAGACCGGGGCGAAGAAGGGAGCCACTCTCACACCGGTTTCGGCCAGTCGCCCCGACCGCGGCTCATCCCGCCCGCCGAGCAGCTCCAGCAGCTCCACCCGTAGCGTTGCTCGCCGAGACGGACCTGCTTCCTCGCCGGCGGCGGCGCTGGAACGGTTCGATCCCTTCCGAGCCGACGTGGAGGCCAGTCGAGACGAACCGTCACCGCCATCGGCCGATCAGGCTACACCGAAACCAAAGACGGCGTCCTCCCACTCACGCCGTCAAGACAGCCTCATGGAGCAGCTTTCTACGAGCCGGCCAGCCAGCGAAGCTTTAGCCGCCAAAACCGATACGGCCGTCGATCTGTTTCGCCCCACGGCCGAGATGGCTGAGCCGGAACGAGTAGCGAAGCGGAAACAGGATGGGGGGCCGAGTCCGTCCGGCTCTCTGCTGGCCCAGGCTCAGCCCCGTCCGCGCTCTCGGCCGGCCCCGGCTCCGACCGCACTGCCAACAAACGACGTCGTTGGACAGCCAACGGTTACACGTCCGCTAGCCGACCAAAGTTCTGAAACGAAGCGAGACCAGAACCGTCCGGAACCTTTCCCCGGTCTTGGCAAGCGGCGCCCGCCGGCCAAACTGAGCCCGATTCCCGATGCCGCGCCGATTGGACCGACGTCGAAGCCAGAGAGTTCCAAAAAAGGGCCGGAACTGGGAGCACCCCTTCCGACCGCCGAGTCTGCGAAGCAGCGCACCGATACGTCGGTCTCAGCCGGTGCCCAGGCTTCGCAGCGGCCTCATCTCTCCATTCAGAAAATCGCGCCGCCCAGCGCCATGTTGGGCAAGCCGATGATCTACACGATCGTCATCAAGAACCACGGCAGCAGCCCGGCTCGGGAGGTGGTGGTCGAGGACCGTGTCCCAGCGAACGTCGAGCTGGTAGGCACGATTCCTCAAGCGGAGCTGCACGGAAACCGACTGGTATGGAAACTTGGCAGTTTGCCGCCGGGCGCCGAAAAGAAGATTTCCGTGAAAGTTATCCCCAAGGCGGAAGGGCAGGTGGGCAGTGTCGCCACGGTCAGCTTCGTGGCAGAGGTCGCAGCCGCAACGAAAGTGACCCAGCCGAAACTGCACTTTGAGGTGTCTGGACCGAAGAAGGTCAAACTGGGCGAACAGGTCACTCTCAAGTTCTTTGTTCGCAACGAAGGGACGGCCGACGCAACCGGCGTCGTGCTGCGCGACATCATCCCCCCGGAACTAAAGCACCCGGACGGAAACGACCTGGAATACGAAGTCGGCACTCTGCCCCCCGGCGAGTCCCGGACGATTCAATTGACACTTGCGGCAGAGAAACCCGGCAAGGCTGTCAACCAAGCCATCATGACAGCGGACGGCGGTGTCCTGCTGAAACGGCAGGCCGAGATCAAAGTGATCGGCCAGGTGATCCAGGTGAAGCGTTCCGGGCCCACTCGGCTTTTCGTCGACCGCCCGACAAGACTAGTTTACGCGGTGAGGAACGTCATCGACGAGCCGATCCACTCGGTCAATCTTTCCGTCACGTTGCCGCAAGGACTCGATTTCTTGAACGCGTCCGACGGCGGGCTGTTCGACCGCGATTCCCGAACCGTCTCGTGGCTTCTTGAATCGATCCCGGGGCAAGGCCAGGTCGAAGTTTCTCTGGAATTGATCGCACGGCGGACGGGTACGTTCCGACTGACCGCGGCAGCCCACCATCGCGAAACCAAATCGAACGCCCAGCAAGCCGACGAGCTGCCCGCCGTCGCCTTCGCCGCTTTGACGATCCAGACGGAGGGAATGGATCGACCGCTTCGGCCCGCAGAACGCCGAGCCATCCAGATCAGGGTACGCAATCTGGGCCCCAGTCCTGCTCGTAACGTTCGGGTTCGCGTGACGGCTTCCGGCGGGATTCGAGCGGAATCGGCAGAGGCCGCCGGTGAGACAAACGGGAACGATGGCCTGATCCGGTTCGCTCCGGTTCCGGAACTCCGCGACGGAGCGGCCATTCAACTCCCGCTGGTCCTGCACGGTACTGACGAGGGAGCCGGTCGACTTCGGATCGAAGTGGAAGCCGACGGGCTCGGCCGACCTTTGGTCCGCGAGGAATCCATCGCCGTCTTTAGCGACCAATAACTCGCCGCCACCTCTTTCCGTCGACCGCGACAGGGACGCCTGCCGCCCGATCGGCCGCCAGCGAGGAGCAGCTTTCGGCCTCGCTCCGTTTGCGGCGGAAACAGGGACGCCCCTATTCACGAACGAGCTGCCCTGGTAAATTGCATGGCGCGCCGTGGTGGCTGATCGCGCTCGGGCGAGAAGTCGCCAGGGAGGTCGAGCCAGGCAAGAAAAGGTGTTTCTGCGAGAATAAGAGCGTTTTTTTGTCCGGCCGATCGCCTTTTTGCGGTGCGCTACGACCGAGCAGGGGAGCAGAGGCATGAAAGGCTTTCGAGTTCTTGTGTCGGCGTGCGCGGCCTTTTGTTTCTTCATCACCGGCGTCAGAGCTTCAGGTCCCTGCCGGCAAGGATCGCTCGAGCTGAAGTACGTGCGACCCGCGGCCGACTGGGAACGGGAAGCCCTTCCCATCGGAAACGGCCGGCTGGGCGGTATGGTTTTTGGGGGCATCGAGCGGGAACATATTCAGCTCAATGAAGACAGCCTCTGGATCGGTGACGAAACGGATACCGGAGCCTACCAGGCGCTGGGGGACCTGTTCATCGAGTTCGAAGGAAAAGGTCCGGCGCAGCTTGAATCGTACCAGCGGAAACTCGACCTTGACTCTGCCCTCCATGTCGTTCACTACCGGGCGGGGGGCATCAGCTATCGGCGGACCTACTTCTGCAGCCATCCGGCTCAAGTGATGGTGTTGCGTTTCGAGGCCGACCGGCCGGCCGCTTATACCGGCAAGGTCTTGTATGAGGATGCCCACAAAGGTCACGCTCGGGCGACTGGCGGGCGAATCGTTGTCACCGGCTCGCTGGCCGGCTTTGTCTATTCGAAAGGAAGCACGCGGGGGCGAAAGAAACCATACGACTTGGCGTTGAACTACGAGGTTCAAGTCTGGGTGGTTCCGGAAGGAGGCTCGGTCGTTCCCTTCGATGGCGGGCTCCGCTTCACCAATTGTGATCGACTGACGATTCTGGTCGACGCGGGAACGGACTATTTAAACCGGCGTGAGACAGGCTGGAAAGGCGAGCTGCCGCACCGCCGAGTCACGGACCAGCTTCAGGCGGCGGCGCGTCGGCCGTTCCAAGCTCTGTTGGACGAGCATGTGAAGGATTACCGACGGCTGTTTCGGCGCGTCACGCTCGATTTGGGCCGGTCCGCTCTGTCGCAGCGCAATCTTCCGACTGGCGAGCGCCTGGCGGCCTACCGGGCCGGAACGGCCGACCCGGATCTGGAGGAATTGCTGTTTCAATACGCTCGCTACCTGATGATCAGCAGCTCGCGACCGGGGGACTTGCCGGCAAACTTACAAGGGCTGTGGAATCAGTCCAATCAGCCCGCCTGGCGATGCGACTATCACACCGACGTGAACATCGAAATGAACTACTGGTTCGTCGACGCCGCCAATCTCTCCGAATGTTTCCACCCGCTATCGGAATGGGTGTGGTCCATCCGCGGCGTTCGCCGCGACGAAACACGGCGGGTCTTCGGCACGCGCGGTTGGGCCTTTCATGGCGAAAACGGCATCTTCGGCGGTTCCACTTGGAAGTGGTGCAAAGGAGACGCCGCCTGGGTCGCTCAAAACTTGTGGGATCACTTCGCATTCACACAGGACAAGAAGTATTTGAAGGAACGCTGCTATCCAGTTTTGAAAGAAGTATGCGAGTTTTGGGTCGACCATTTGAAAGAACTTCCAGACGGGACGTTGGTTTCTCCGAACGGTTTTTCGCCTGAGCATGGTCCCGTCGAGGACGGCGTTTCATACGATCAGCAACTGGTGTGGGACTTGTTCACGAATTACCTGGAGGCTTCCGCCATTCTTGGCGTCGACGAAGACTTCCGGCGGCAAATTGCCTCAATGCGGAAGCGGCTTTTGGGGCCGCAGATCGGCCGCTGGGGTCAGTTACAGGAATGGATGGTCGACCGAGACGATCCCAAAGACAAACACCGGCATCTCTCGCACATGATCGCCGTCTTTCCCGGTCGGCAGATTTCGCCGCTGACGACTCCCAAGCTGGCGCAAGCGGCTCGCGTCTCGATGAATGCCCGAGGCGATGAGTCGACCGGCTGGAGCCGCGCCTGGAAGATTTGCATTTGGGCTCGACTGCTGAATGGGAATCGAGCTTACCGGATTCTCAGAGGGATGGTGCAAACCAAGATTCTTCCCAACCTGTTCAACACGCACCCGCCGTTCCAGATCGATGGCAATTTCGGCTACGCAGCGGGCGTTTGCGAGATGCTTTTGCAGTCGCACATGGGACAGATTCACTTCTTGCCCGCCTTGCCCGATGCCTGGCCGACTGGTTGCGTGCGTGGACTGCGCGCCCGGGGTGGTTTGGAAGTCGACTTGCGGTGGGACCAGGGACGAGCGATCGAAGCCGTCCTGCGTCCGACCGTCGAAGGCCGTTACGTGCTGCGTCCGCCCGCCGGTCAGCGGATCGCGGGGTCGAAGGCCGTCGAGCTGAAAACCGGTGAAGCCTACCGGGTGCGTTTTCAATGAAGAGCCTCCCTTTCGCCGCCCCATTCGACAGTCCGCATCGGTTCGGCTTTTGGATTCCCGTCGGGTCCGAAAACAGCCCCGCCGGATGGCAGAGGAGCCCTCCGTATTGACGCCTGGAACGGCCGGTCGTAAAATGTTCCGCAATCATGCTTTACGGTTTCGGGGCGGGTGCTGATTTTCTGCAGAGCTCTTGAGGAAAGCACGATCGGTTGGCCGAAAAACTTGTCATCGACGCAGACCCCGGCATCGGCGACGCCGTTGCGCTCACGCTGGCCATGCTGGATCCGGCGCTGGATGTGCTGGCCATCACGGCGGCGGCGGGGTGCGTACCGGGACGGACTGCGACTCGGAACATCCAGGCGCTGATCGAATTGGTTGACCCTTTCAAATGGCCGCGGATTGGCTCGAGCACGTTGGTGGCCCCCTTGGCCCATCTGGACGTCGGTCCCACCGTCCGCGACCCATCGGTATTGAACGGCCCGACGGGGCTTGGGGAGGCGGAATTTCGAACAGCCGAACTGCATCGGCCGCGCGAATCGGCGAAGGTGTTGGTCGACACGGTGCGGAACCACCCGCACCAAGTCACCTTGCTAACATTGGGCCCCTTGACAAATGTAGCCATGGCCTGTGAGCTGGCGCCGGAACTGCCAGGATTGATCAAACGCTTGGTCTGTTTAGGCGGGACGATCCAGGTCGGAGGCGACGTGACGGCCACCTCGGAGTTTAACGTGTTTGCGGACCCGGCCAGCGCTCGCCAAGTGCTGCGTCTGCCAGCGACCAAGGTGCTCATCCCGCTGGATGTCAGCACGCGAGTCATTCTCACTTACGATCATTACGACCGGATGGCGAACGGTTCGGCCCACCGGTTCGAGTGGTTGTGGAAGGAATTGATCAGCTTTGGGCTTCGAGCTCACCACGAGCATCGCGGGTTGGAAGGCTTCCCGTTGGCTGAAGTAGTCGCTCTGGCTTTTGTCGCCCGCCCCCATCTGTTCGATACTCAATCGATGGCCATCGACGTGGAAACCAAAGGCGAGCTGACGCGCGGGATGACCGTATGCGACCAACGGGGCATCATGCGTTGGAAGCACAACATCGACGTTGCGCGCCACGTCGATAGCCAAGGGGTGCTGGATTACTTCGCAGCCATCATGCGGAATGCCGCCGGCTAGCAGTTCGCCTCTTGGGGCTCAGTCGCTTGCCCGAATTCCTGACGGCTCCGGCGCCTCACGACCACTGCATCTGGCGTTTGTCATCAATCTTGCTCTCATCCCACTCGATGCCGAAGCCTGGGCGTTCAGGCAAAGGAAGGCGTCCGTCTTTCGGCCGCGGCGGATTCTTTTCGAAGTGGTAGTAATGCTCCATTTTATTAATCAAGTACTCCACCAGCGGGCACGTCATCGGTGACTGGCTGGCGACTACGTGCAGCGCAGCATGCAAGCTGTGCCCGTGAGGAACCACGTGGACGTCGTTCGCGGAGGCCATTGCGCAGATTTTGACCAGTTCGCTGACGCCGCCGCACCATTCCGGGTCCGCCTGAATCACGGAAACGGCCTGAGCGTCCAAGAACCTCTCCACTTCCCAGCGGCCGTAAAAATGTTCTCCCGTGGCGACCGGAATCGACGTGGCTCGACGAAGCTGAGCGAAGCTGTCTATCTTCTCCGGGGCGAAGGGCTCTTCGATCCATCGAGGACGGTACTCTTCGACGCGGCTGACCCATTCCATCGCATAGTTGAGGTCCCATCCCATGAAGGCATCGAACATGATGTCCGTGTCGTCGCCGAGAGCCCCACGGAGAGTTCGCACCAGCTCGACGTTCTTTTTCAATCCAGCTCGTCCGTCGCCCGGTCCGTAAGCCAGGAACCACTTTTGATGCCGGAATCCCTTTTTCTTGAACTGGACGGCTCGTGTGGCCGCCGCCACCGGCTCGATTGAGAAGCCTAGGCAACTGCCATAGACTTCGACCTGCCGCCGCGTCGGACCGCCGAGCAGGCGATAAACCGGAACACCGAACCGCTGTCCTCGCAGGTCCCACAGCGTGTTGTCGACCGCACTGATCGCCATCATGAAATGTCCGGCGCGGGAATGCCGGTTCCAGCGATACAGCTTGTCCCAAAGAGCCTCACCAGCCAACGCGTCTTGCCCAAGCAAGAAACGTTTCAGTTGCCGGTCGACCACGATGGCCGCTTCCGGATCGATCGGCCCGTAGCGGCCCTCCAGCCCGTCGTCGGTCGCGATCACCAGATACAAGGCCCGGGTGCGAACCGTGTGCGGATCACCGCC
>JAADHY010000296.1 GCA_013151585.1 Planctomycetota bacterium | reverse complement strand
GTAGCCGCTGGCGAAGTTGTGCGGATGCCAAATCGCGACAGGCGCATCCGGCACGACGAACGGGCTGTTCGGCGCCTGGGCGAGGTCAGTCGGATGTTCAGCATTTCCGTTCAGGTCGAGGTCGCCGAGCCAGTCCACGAGCAGGTCGGCGTGGACGAAAAGCGACCGTCTGCAGCCGTCGCTCCAACCGCTTGATGTGCTTGATCAAGGCGTGCCGCGACTGCAACCATCGCCAAAGGGTTCTCACAAGATGTGCCATCTTTTCTGCTCTGCCAGGATTCCGGCCGTGCGGTAAACGGCCGCCAGGACCTCCTCCCGATACCGCCGGTCCAACGCCAAGACCAGCCGATGCACTCACTCGCCGCCGTCCTCATGCCGCTCCAAGCCATCCTCAGGAATCAGCACGCGCACCACGCCCCGCAGGGGCGGCGGTCGACGCTCAGCCCGCAGCCCGAGCAGAAAAACTCCCAGACGCCCACCCGCTCGGTCGTCCCGCGACAGCGCAGGCAGCGGGGCGGACGCCCCAGAAGACGACGATGGGGCTGCGCGATGTCCACCCGGCAAAAGTCCGCTTCGCCGGCGGCGAGCATCGCCGGCATCAGGTGGATGCGCAGAAACTCCCGGGCCTCGCCCTTGCGGATGGGCTCGGGCAGGCGAATGAGGACCATCGACTGCCGGTGCTCTTCCGGCAGCCGCCGTCGGCCTCGCAGGAGTTCGTGGGTTGGTGGACAGCAGGTGCATGGCTCCTTGGTCCTCACTGGTTCTGCCGGCCAGCCCCGGATCGTTCACAACGTCTTGAAAAGCCTTCCTCTCAAAACCCGTTGTGGTGACGACGACTGCTCTCGGCAAGGCCATGCCTGCCGGCGGCCCGCGAGCCTGTTTGCTTGTTCGAACGACCGCCTGACAACCGAAGGGAAGTTTGCCCCAGTGCAATCGAGGAAAAGGACTCAGTCCTCGCGGAAAAACGAAATCGAAATGGAATGCAAACTTCCAGGGTCCGGTCCTTCCGGGGCAAGGACTTCCGTCAGCAACTGGGGACTGTGGGCTGAGGCCGGGCAAGCAGAGGTTCACCTTGCCGGTCAAAGCGATTCCGGCGTGCACGCCGGGCAAGGCGACGGGGGAAGACATCTCAGGTCCACTTGCGTGTGGCGTGGATCGGAGGCCCTGACGTACCGATTCTCTGGCGAGAGTGTGGCCCCTGGCCCAGCCGCACGTCGATGCTCAAGAAATTACGCTCCGCCGAGGCCTTGAGCGTCCAACTTCTTGACACCATGAGGTGTTGGGCACGAATGGTCTCCGCATGCGATTCACACCGTGGAAGCGACTGCCTGGGCCATTGACGCGATCGGAGGAACAGGAGCCGTCACCGCCGCCTGTTGCTCTTTCGCAAGAAACCTTCCAAAGGCCGCGTCAGACCTTCGGATGTGCTTCAGGGCCCACTGAGAGACGTATTTTAGGACTTCCACTCGAACAGCCAACGGCGATGCTTCGAGCTCATCCAAGAACTGCTCGGTGCGCTGGATGAATTGTTGATGTTCGCAGATATGGCCTTTCAGCGCGGGATAGTTCCACTCCTCCATTAATCTCTGTTCAGCCGCAAAGTGCACATGGCTGTATTCGATCATGTCTAACAGCGCTTCGACCAACTGCAAAGCATCGTTCTGCTCGATGGCGTTGTAGATTCGATTGATGAGGTTGATGAAGTACTTGTGTTGTCCGTCGATCCCATCGACACCGATCGATAGGGAATCGTCCCATTTCAGGAACTCGGAGTGAACCGTCCTGACGGTGAGTTTGCTTTCAGACTCCGCGCCGGAATCGTCTTCACTGTACGAAGCTTTGATTTCAAGGAGTTGTGGAATGACTTTCATGAAAGCAT
Source organism: Planctomycetota bacterium (assembly GCA_013151585.1). Taxonomy (GTDB): domain Bacteria; phylum Planctomycetota; class Planctomycetia; order Planctomycetales; family Planctomycetaceae; genus JAADHY01. Next base: position 6,974 of record JAADHY010000296.1, on the reverse strand, counting down.
CCACGACGGCGGGATCAAAATGACTGCCGGACTGCTCTCGAATGTATTCCAGCACTGTGTCAAGCGACCATGCTTTCTTGTAGGGACGACTGGTCATCAAGGCGTCGAACACGTCGGCGACTGCGCAGATGCGGCCAAAGAGGGGAATGTCTTCACCGGCCAATCCATGGGGGTATCCACTCCCGTCCCACTTTTCATGGTGAGTGAGGGCGATTTCCCGGCTCGCCTTCAGCAACGGATGGTGTCCGCTCAGCAAGCGAGCTCCTATCTGCGTGTGTTGCTGCATGATGGCAAACTCCGTTTCGCTCAACCGTCCCGGCTTGAGCATGATGCGATCCGGGATGCCCACCTTTCCAATATCGTGCATCGGAGCGGCCATTTCGAGCAGTTTGACTCGGTCGGGAGCCAGACCGAGCTCTCGACCTATGGCGGCACAATACTTGGCAATCCTTTTGATATGGCTGCCCGTCTGGTCGTCGCGAAATTCCGCAGCAGCGACCAACTTGTGCAGCATTTCCATCTGCGCCTGCTGCAAACGAATCTGGCTGATCTCATTACGAAGTCGAAGGTGTTTGGTCAAAAGGATGTTCGAAACGGTCCGCTGTAACATCTCTATGAAAGTGGCTTCCTCTGGATGCGGCTCGTGACCCGCTTCCAGATACAAGACAAGAACGCCTAACAGCTCGCCACTGTCATCCATGAGCGGAATCACATAGTGCCCGTGGTCGCGGATGCCGGCGTAGGTGATTTCGTGGTCGTGATCCATACATTCCTTGAAAATGACCTCTTTGGATTCAGCGGCTTTCCCACACAGACATTTGCCGAACGGGACCGTGTCGCACGACTCCACAAGCTGGGGATTGAGATTGTGGTGCGCCACGAGGACCAACTGGCGATGACAGTTCGCCACGAAGATCGCTCCCCTCCGAACGGCCCCCAGCCAAGATATGGAAGTGAGGACTCGAATGATCGCGGTAAGCTGTTCGCTGAAGTGGATTGGGCGGGTTGAAATGTCGAGAATCGTGGAAATGGCCGCTTTCGTTTCCCATTCCGCAGTGTAGTAGTCCCCTTGCGGCAACTGACGCTCACGCCGCTCGAGGGGATGAAGACATTCGTTGCATCCGTCCCGGTCGGTTTGATATGGACACCAACCCATGTATCAATGCCTTTCCGACGATCATCCGGAGATAACTGCGGGCCTGAGACTGGTCAGCACGAGGACAGCGGGCGAGCTCAGGGCAAAGCGAGTCGTGGCCGTGAATGTTTCCGGTTCAAGGATAGGCTCAATCCATCCAACTCGCGCTGAACTTGGCGAGACCCAAGCCGCTTCCCGGGCAGATTAGTACACCGGTGAGTCCCGTACTGACTTTACCGATTCTTTTGGTTGCAGCGCCTGGCGAAACCCCGTGTCTCATTCCCCCTTGGCACTTCAGGTAAAAGCAGATCGCCCGCGACTCGCCCTCGGCGATGGCTTGGCAGAGCTTCATCTCGGCCGTATCGAGCATCAGGCCACGCGCTTCGTCGATAGCCCGCTGCACGATGTCCGGGTACTTCCGGGCGTAGGTGTAGATGGTCTGGGGCGAGCAACCGAGGCGATTGGCCGCAATGTAGATCATGCTCTATGACTTGCGGATCGCCTCGACGATGACCTCCGGCCTGTACTTCTCGGAGTGTCGGCGCCGGTGGCGCCCCTTGTTTTGGTCTTCTGCGGCCATGGCCCTGCCTTTTGCGAGTATCCAATCAGTCCAACCGTCTTGTCGTCTCCCCACCGCTGCCGCCGCAACGTGCGCGTAACCACGACGTTATGTCGTCTTGGCTCATCAAGCCGCGAGCCGGTTCCCATCGGACGGCCCCATGGCCCAGGCCTTGCGCCGGCCGTCCGGGAACGCATCGCCCCGCGCACGCTGGTGCCCGGCGGCGCGGGGCCAGTCGATGTACACCACGCCGTTGCGTGACGCGATCGATATGTTTTGGCGGGATTTCGGTTCGGCTGCCATGCACTCTCAGATCGAGCAGTATCTGCCATTGCGGCTTGGAATGACGCTCGACCGCGCAGCGATGGCTTTCACATAAGCCGCCTCCAACGAACGTCTAATGAAGGCGACTCCCTCTGCCGCCCGGCCCGACAGGAACAGGTGCTCATATGCACTCAGCAGCATTTGGGCGTGGCTGGTCGCCGCTTTTCCTTCGATCAACTCGATCCCCTTCTTGCCGGAAGAGCTCCTTGAATATCTCCCCGACATCGTCATCGTACTCTGACGAACGTCTTCCTGCTCCTGTACTTCAAAACAATCACCGCATGGTACTTGCACTCCCACACTTCACGTGGGCTTGACTACGCCAATCTTTCATTTTCGATCCTCGCTGGCCCCAAAAGGGCCTTCCGCTGGGAGAATCTTTCCCTTTCTCGCCGAGGATGGCACAGTCCTGTCAATTCTCACCAGCATAGGTGCGGTTTACGAACGGAACGAGCGAGAGGCATCACCGTCTAACTGGCAGCCGGCTGGCGGGCGGGTCGGCGTCTACTCGAATAGATCGAACGTGACGATCGACGGCACTTCGCCGTTGTTGCCCAAGATGACGATGCGCACGCGGCTCGCCGTGACCGGTTCGGCCAGGTGCACGAAGAAGTCGTCCAGCGTGTTGCCGCGATAGAACGTTTTCCATTGCTCGGCTTGCCACGCCTGGAGCTCGAAGGCGCGCACTTGTCCGTACAGTTCGCGGATGCCGACCTTTTGGAACCTCGCCGGCCGGCCCAGGTCCACCTGCAGCCACGGCCGGGCATCGTCGCCCCGCGGCTTCCAATACCGCCAGAAATGGCCGCGATGGCTGGTGCCGATGATCCGTTGGATTCGAGCCGCCTCTTCGGGCGGCAACTTTCGACCGCCGGGTCCCGCCGCCTCGGCCCTTTCCTTCCCGGCTTCCTCGCCGTATTCCTTCTTGACCTTGCCGGACTCGAAGCTGTAAAGGATCACCGTCTCCGGCGCCCCGCGCTTGATCCGTGGGTTGACGCTCGAAGAGGCGGTGGCTTTGGCATCGATCGTGAGCGTGCGCCCTGCAAGCGTGTCGATGGGCTCGATCTTCATGGCGTCGCGATCCAGGCTCAGCTCGATGATGGTATCTGGCACGGCGTGGTACTTCGGATCCAGTTCGATGCGCACGGCGTCGTCCGTCTGTTCGAATCGGGGCTGGCCGCCGGTGAGCGCTCTGCACGAGAGGATTCGCGCCGGAAGCGGCGGCAGTTCCAGCTTGCCGATCGGCCAGCGCTGCGTGATGTGCAGCCAAACGGTGTTGCCGCGGCGCGTCGAGCCGCCCCAGCGGCCCGGCTTGTAAGGACCGCCACGGGTCCTGTAAATGCTGCAGCCGTACTTGTTCAGGAACCGCCCGATCCCCAGATACGTCTCTTTGACCTTCGGATGGATGGACCCGTCCGGGCGTGGACCGAAATTGAGCAGCAAGTTGCCGTCACCCACGGCGCATCCGACGAGCATTTGCACGCAGGTGTTGACCGACTTGATGTCCCGGCCGCCGGCCCAGATCCATGAGCTGTCCTCGACCACCGCACAGGTCTCCCACGGCCGATCCATCTGGAAGGAACCGAGACGTTGTTCCGGCGAACCGAAGGAGATGCCGAACGGGATGCGGCCGGCGCGCCCGTTGGTCAAGGCGCCGGGATGAATCCGGTTGATCAACGTGAAAAGCCGGACGTTGTCCCGCTTGATCTTGCCGCCGTCCCACCAGATGCCCTCGATCGGCCCGTACTTGGTCATCAGCTCTGCGATTTGACCGCAGAGATAGTCCTCGTAGGGCTTCGGGTCTTTCACGTTGTACCGGGCGTCGTGCATATCGACGATGGAATAGTACCAGAGCAGACGGAGCCCGCTCCGCCGGCACGCCTCGGCCAGCTCCTTGCAGATGTCGCGTCGGGCCGGTGTGCTCATCATGTCGTAGTCGGTCAGCGCGCTGTCCCACATGCAGAACCCGTCATGGTGCTTGGTGGTGAAGACGATGTAGCCGGCTCCGGCCGCCTTGGCCATATCGGCGACTTCATCGGCGTCGAAGTTGACGGGATTGAAAATGCGGTAGAGCTGGTTGTAGATTCTCGCCGGCATCTTGCCGCCTTTGCGCGCATACTCGTCGGCCAGCTTTCGCAGCTCATCCAGCGGGATGGGCGGATCATTGTGGTCGGCCATGTAGCCCAGCTCGTCCCAGCCCGGCCGGTCCTTCGGCTTCTCCCAGGCCAGCGAGTTGCGATGGACCAGTGCCCCGGGCCCCCAATGGATGAAGATGCCGAACCGAGCCTCGCGCCACCACCGGTAATCCTCTTCGGCAGCTCCCATGCGCGGTGCTGCGAGCGTTTTCTTTGACGTCGCTTCGGCCGCGTGCACGTCGTCGCCGGACCGCATGCCGGCCCTCGAAGGCACAAGCACTATGAGAGCGAAGACCAAGAAAGACCGACGTCGCATTGATGCAGATCTCCCGAATTCCGGAGTTGACAAACCGTGCCGCGAACAGCCTCCTTTGCGGGATTCACGCCCTCTTGAAAGCGTGCGGCGAACGGCCAGCATGTTCAAACGCCGATCGTACTTGTCACTCGCTCTGAATGCAAAGAGGGAAGCCGGCGTCGCGGGACGTGACGCGGTTTGCCTGAAAAACTCAGAGCGTGTCTTCAAATTGGGAGGGAGAGCATCCAGGCGAGCCGCGCCAAAGTGAAACCTTCGTAACTGCGCGGCTCAGCAGGAGCTTCGCCCTTCCGGTCCCACGTCGTAAATGAATTTGAAGGCGCGCTCTCAGGTGGTCTTCCTGCGGCCCGTCAGCTCCACGATTCGTGAATCCCGCGGTGGATTGCGAATGGTCCAAGGACTCTGGAGTTGATGTGGGAGATGCCTAGAAGCGGCAATGACCGGACGCTACGGCGCTATCGATCGCGATTCCGGATTTGCCGGTCCAGGCGTTCCCAAGTTCGGATCATCTGTTTGAGTCTTTGGGGCTCGGCTTCGGACAGGTTGTGCGTCTCGCCCAGGTCGTCGGCCAGGCTGTATAGCTCCCACGGTGCGTCTCGCTGGCCGCGGGGGTTGCGGACGAGTTTCCAGTCGCCGAGCCGCAACGCCGCCCGCTGGTTCATACGCCAGTAAAGGACCTCATGCGGCCGGCCAGCACGCTGGTCTATCAAGTAAGGCAGCAGATCCACACCGTCGATAGGCTTTCGGTCTGACGGCGGCGTCCCGGTAGCGGCTGCGGCCGTTGCGAAAACATCCAATGAAATGACCGGGTGCTGATAGACCAGGCCCGCTGGCACATGCCCTTTCCACTGAAGCAGGAACGGCACCCGAATGCCGCCTTCGTACAGGTCGCCCTTGCCGCCTCGCAACGGCCGATTGCTGGAAGTCAACTCGCGGGTCGGACCGCCGTTATCGCTCAGGAAAAACACCAGCGTGTCTTGCTCCAAGCCGGCTTCCCGCAGCGTTTTCAATATCTTGCCGATGCTGTCATCCAAGTGGGCAAGCATGGCTGCAAAGACTCGACGGTGAATGTCCTCGATGTGGCGGAACCGCTCGATGTAGGCGTGTGTGGCCTGCATGGGACTGTGCACGGCGTTGTAGGCAACGTACAGGAAGAACGGCTGGCGCCGGTGCCGACGGATGAAGTCGATCGCTTCGCGCGTGAAGGCGTCCGTCAGGTACGACGGTTCCAAGACGGGCTGCCCGCCACGCAGGATCAGGTTGTTCGCGTCGTAAGGCGGCTCATCGTGTCCCATATGAGTGCTATAGATTCGGTCGCCATTGATCCATCGGCCCGTGCCGCCGCCGGGCAGCCGGCGCCGACGCAGCCACGAGACGACGCCACGGTATGGCGGCGGCACATAATAATGACCCTCGTGCAGGAATCCGAAAAACTCATCAAAGCCTCGCCGCAACGGGTGATAGGCTGGTGCGGCACCCAGGTGCCATTTCCCTATCAACGCGGTTGCGTAACCGAAGTCGTGTAAGTGCTGGGCCAAAGTCCGCTCAGAAGCCGGCAGTCCGACCTCCGGGTCTTCGTTCGCCGCCCCGATCGGATTCCGCTCATAGCCGAATCGGTTCTGGTATCGCCCTGTCAACAGTCCAGCTCGTGACGGGCTGCAGTAAGATGCTGTCACGTAACCGGACCGGACGCCGTTGGCCGCGATCGAATCGATGTTGGGAGTGGGAATCTCGTCGTTTCCCTGGCAGCCGGTCTCGCCGTACCCGAGGTCGTCAACGAACAGAAGCACGATGTTGGGCGTCCTGGCACGCCGCTGGGCCGGCACCGAATCACCCGCAAACCCTGTCTGAGTTAGGCACAGCCCGAGCAGCCCGATGATTACCAGAACGGCTTGGTCCGCCAGGCGAGTATGACACAGAGCAACCAGCGGTCCGCCATCCCAGTCCGCGTCGAATGTGCGCAGTGTGCTTCGCATTCTCGGTGTCCTCGCAGAGAGCGTCTCCTTCGTCTTTCAACGCGGCTCATGCTAGCCCGGCCATGATGCTCGTGCAATTAATTGCTGCGGGCGGCCGCTACGCGTGGGAGCCACACACGTCGTCAATCATTGTGCGTCCGGTCGCTCCAGAGGTGCCGTTGGAAGCGCGACACAGGCGGAAAGCTCATCCGGATTCAGTTCGCGAGCCGACGAGCCGCTCCACGATTCGGCTATGATCTCGCGGATCGTGTCGATCGGTTCGGCTGCCGATTTCGGTTTCGCCGCCAGTTGGGATCGTATTCCGGGTTCGGCTTCATGTGTGGGACGTTGGCGTCCTTCATCCACTGCTCGATGCTGGCTCGCAACTGTCGGACCATCTCGGGATGTTCGTCGGCGACGTTGTGCCGCTCGCCAATGTCTTTGTCTGTCCGGTAGAGTTCATCCTCGCCGGACTCGAGCAGGTGGATCAGCTTCCAGTCGCCGCGGCGTGCTACCACGCTGGGACGATGGAAGGCCGAGTAGGACGGGAAATACC